>CAYXQV010000005.1:0-27457 GCA_964467505.1 uncultured Hyphomonadaceae bacterium
GGGCATCGGCGTTCACAGGTAACTCGCGACCAAGCTCGGCCTCGGCGCGCACCAGCAGGGCCTCCAGAGCCTCATCCTCCAGCCGGCGAAGCGTGAAAACCGAACAGCGCGAAAGCAGCGCCCCATTGATCTCGAAGCTCGGATTTTCCGTCGTCGCGCCGACCAGTGTCACCGTCCCGGCCTCGACATAGGGCAGGAAGCCGTCCTGCTGAGCGCGGTTGAAGCGGTGGATCTCGTCAACGAAAAGCAGCGTGCCCTGTCCGGTCGCGCGCCGCGCCTGCGCCGCATCGAAGGCGGCGCGAAGGTCTTTCACGCCGGAGAAGACCGCGCTGATCGAGGTGAAATGCAGGTCCGTCTCGTCGGCCAGAAGCCGGGCAATGGTCGTCTTGCCAACACCGGGCGGACCCCAGAGGATTAGCGAAGTCAGCCCGCCCGCCACCAGCATCCGGCTAAGTGCGCCTTTTGGACCAAGCAGATGGTCCTGGGCGACAACATCGCCAAGTGTTTGCGGACGCAGCCGGTCTGCCAGCGGGCGCGGCGCACTGTCGGCAAGGCCGGCGGATGCAAACAGGTCGGTCATGTCAGTCACGAGGATAGGCCAGCCGGGCAGCGGTTGAAACCGCCCTTGTCCAGCCGCCCGTCACGACGAGCACGAGCCCCCGCCGAGCACGCAGAAACTCGCGCACCATGGGTGATTGAGCTTTACCGGCTCTCGCGTTGCCTCGGCCAGTGTCGTGCCAAGCTCGAATTCGCGCTCATAGGCCAGCAATGTGCAGGCCGTCAGCGTGGCCCGGCCCGCGCCCTTGCGGCGAACGACCATGCGCTGGCTGGCGCACATGATATCGGCCGGATCCTTGCCCAGTATCTGCCAGCAGGCCGTGGTGATTTCCGGGGGATCATCACCCGGGATCATTTCCGGGAACAGCACGAGTTGCCGGTCATCGGCGGGATCAATGTCAAGACCCGTCTGAGCGATGAGTTCGCCATAGCCCCGGCGGGCCGTGGCATCATCTTCCGCCATGGCCTGGCGGCCGGCAAGGCTGACCGCTAACCCGTTTGCGCCCAGCCAGCTGAGCCCCTTGCACGCAATGTCGAAACTGCCCGCCCCGCGCTCACGATCGTGAAGCTCCCGGGTGAAATGGTCCAGCGACACGCGCAGCACCATCTGCCCCCCGAAGCGCTGGTGCAGCGCCAGCAGCCCGTCGCGAATATGCGGGCGCATCATCGGGCGCATCGCATTGGTCAGCACCAGAAGGCTGTGCCCGCGCTCCATGCAGGTGCGCATGATGCCCAGGATATCGGGACACATGAAGGGCTCACCGCCGGTGATGCCAACCTCGACCGGCCCGTGACCCATCTCATCGATCTCGTCGAGAAACGGCGTCACATCCGACAGGGCGAGATAGACCAGCCGGTCGTTTGTCGGCGAGCTCTCGATATAGCAATTGACGCATTCCAGATTGCACAGCGTGCCGGTGTTCAGCCAGAGCGTCTTCAGGCCTCGCCAGTCGACGCTGGCGCGCGGCTCACCAGTCGCAGTCAGGTCGGGGTGGCGAAACTTGTCAAGGGGAAAATCAATACCGTCCATGGAGTCCATACTAAACAGCCCGGCGCGCCATTGAAGCCCCCAAAACCGTTTTGGCGCATTCACGCTTTCGTGGGTGCCGGCCAGGATGCGTCAGCTTTCGTCCAGTTCGTCGGGGCGCCGGAAGGCCTTAGACTTGCGCAAACGGTCGATCAATTGGGGATGGAGCTGCTCATTGCCGGCAACGATATTGCCTGTCGCCAGCAGGTTGCCGCCATCGATCTCGTCGACAAAGCCACCGGCCTCTCGCACCAGGACCGTGCCTGCCGCGATATCCCACGCTTTCAGGCCCCGCTCCCAGAAACCATCGAATCGCCCCGCCGCGACATAGGCCAGGTCGAGCGCCGCCGATCCGTAGCGACGAATCCCGGCGGTGACCGGCGTCATGGCGGCAAGCTCGCCCCAGAAGGCTTCGTGCGCCTCCTCCGACTTGCCATGCCAGGGTGTGCCGGTCGCAATCACGGCCTCACGCAGCTTGCGACGGGCCGCAACGACCAGCTTGCGCTGGTCCAGCCAGGCGCCCCGGCCCCGTTCGGCCCAGAAAATCTCGTTCTTTGCCACGTCATAGACGACACCGCTGAACAGCTCGCCCTCGCGCTCCAGCGCGATGGAGACCGCATAATGGGGCTGGCCGTGCAGGAAGTTCAGCGTGCCGTCGAGCGGGTCGACAATGAACCGGTTGGTCTTGTCGGTGCCCTCGACGACCCCGCGCTCTTCCATCAGGAAGCCATAACCCGGACGTGCCCTGGACAGGGCCGCATAGATGATGTCCTCGGCGCGGTGGTCGGCATTGGAGACGAAATCGGCCGGCCCCTTGCGCGACACCTGCAGATTCTCGACTTCCCCGAAATCACGGGCAAGCTGGCGACCGGCATCACGCGCGGCCTTGATCATGACGGAACCAACGGCGGAGGGTTTGGACATTGAATGTCCCCTGAAATGAATTTTCCTGAAATCAAGAGGCCTGCCGGTCAGTCGCGGCTGGACCTCGGCGAGGGGTCAAGAACGGATACAAGCCACATGACGCCCCACATCCCGGCAGCCAGAATGGGCGCCATGAGAACAGCCTGTGCCAGAGGATCAAGTGTCATTTCTCTTCGTCCTGTCTTCAACAAGTATATAGTGCGCAACGCCATGAAACGCGAGTCCGGCGAAGAATGCCCCGATCGCTGAAATCCACGAAATGTCGACCTGGTTGAGGAACGGCCCGACGAGCCCGCCACCAACAAAAAGTTTCGCAACTGTATTCCAGAGATCTGCGGCGAGTTTCCTGCGCTCCGGATTGAGGCGATGTCGGAAATCACCGTCACGCCATGCCATTGGCTCAGTCAGCCCGGCGCAGATAGGTGCTGTCGGCGGTCTGCACCACGATCCGCTCGCCGGTTCCCACGAAAGGCGGCACCAGTATCCGCAAGCCATTGTCGCAAGTCGCCGGCTTGAAGGAATTGGCCGCTGTCTGGCCTTTGACGACAGGTTCGGTTTCTTCCACCGTCAGGATGACCTGTTCAGGCAGCGAGACCCCGATCGGAGTGGTTTCGTAATATTCGATCTCCACGACCATGCCATCCTGCAGATAGGCGCCCTGATCGCCGAGAAAAACATGCTGCAGCTCGATCTGCTCGAAATTTTCCTGATCCATGAAGGCGTAGGCTTCGCCGGTATCATAGAGGAACTGAAATTCCTTCTGCTCGAGGCGCACCTTCTCAACCGTTTCGCTGGAACGGAAACGCTCATTGAGCTTCGATCCATTGAACAGGTTGCGCAGTTCGACCTGGTTGAACGCGCCGCCCTTGCCCGGCTTGACCGAATTGGTCTTCATCGCGCGCCAGACCTCGCCCTTGTGCTCGATCACATTGCCGGGCTTGATTTCGTTGCCATTGATCTTGGCCATGTCATTGTCCTCATCTCAGTCGCGGCCAGAATTTCACGCATGCACGTGCTTTCGAGGCCGGATATGCAGCAATTGCCGAGCAGTTATCCTGTTTATGCGCCGGCGACCAGTGGTCGGCTGATCGCTCAGGGCTGGCCCGCCACGTCCGGTGCATCGAACACCGCATTGAACGCGGCGACCGCTGCAGCCGGCCCGCCGGAATGGTCCCAGACGCCTGAACTCACGGCGAGGAAGTCTGCGCCCGCGCGCACCAGCGCCGGCGCGTGGTCAACCGTGATGCCGCCGATCGCCACACAGGGCAGCTCCATTGTCTCCTGCCACCAGGTGAGGATATCCGGGTCTGCCGGGGTTGCATCCGTCTTGGTCGTGGTCGGGTGGAAACTTCCGAACGCGACATAGTCGGCGCCATCCTCCCCGGCGAGCATCGCATGGTGGCGGCTGGCCTTGCAGGTGGCCCCGACAATCGCGTCAGGCCCCAGCATCGCGCGCGCTTCGCCCACCGGCATGTCATCAAGGCCGACATGGACCCCGTCGGCGCCGAGTTCCAGCGCCAGTTGCGGGCTGTCATTGATAATCACCGCCACATCGCGCGCCTGTACCGGCGCCATGATCGCTAAGGCGAGCGCGCGCGTCGCAGCGTCATCGACCTGCTCGCCCGCCTTCAGCCGGATCTGCAGGCAGGCCACGTCGCCCGCGTCAAGCGCGGCGAAAAGCGCGCCGGAAAACGCGTCAATGTCCGCAATGGCAGGAGGTGTAATGAGATACAGCCGGGTGCGCGGACGGTCTTTCATCCGTGATCAGCAGGCCTTCGAGGCGTCGCAGATCTTGTCGATGGCTTCGGCCAGCGCCGCGTTGAATTCGGCATCGCTTTGCCGGGCTGAAAGGCCTTGCGTCAATGCGCGCGAAAAGCTGGCGATCATTGCGTCATTCTGCGCCAGTTTCTCGCAGGCTTCGTCGCGCGTATAGCCGCCCGAAAGCGCCACGACGCGCATCACACGCGGATGGTCGATCAGCGTTTTGTACTGGTTTGCCCGGGTCGGCAGGCTCAGCTTCAGCATCACCTGCTGGTGCGCCGGCACACTGTCGAGCCCCCTGGAGATCTCGGCAAGAAGCAGGTCCTCTGCCTCGGCCTTGTCCGGGATCGAAATATTCACTTCCGGCTCGAGAATCGGCACCAGCCCGTGCGCGAGAATCTGGTGACCGACCTCAAATTGCTGGGCGACATTCGCGGCGATGCCCTTCGCATTTGCCGCAAGGATGTTCGAGCGCATCTTGGTGCCAAAAATCCCCTTGGCCACCGCGCGCTTACACAGTTCATCGAGCTGCGCCATCGGCTTCATCAACTGGGCACCGTCCTGCTCATCGGCCAGGCCCTTGTCGACCTTCAGGAAGGGAACGACGCTGCATTCCTTCCAGAGATATTGCGCTGTCGGCACGCCGTCGATGTCGCCATCCATGGTCCGCTCGAACAGGATCGCACCGATCACCTTGTCGCCTGTAAAGGCGGGCGACCGGATGATGCGCGCACGCATTTCGTGAATCAGGCCGAACATCTCTTCGTCATTGGCCCAGCTGCCCTCCTCGATGCCATAAAGGCGCAGCGCCTTCGGCGTCGAACCACCCGACTGGTCGAGCGCCGCTATGAAGCCATCCTTGTGCGCCATCTGCTCGGCCATTGTCGTCTTCATCGTGTCGATCATCCTGATATCCCCGAAAGTGAAAGTCCTGCCCGTCTCAGCCCTTGCCGGGCCGGACGCCCTGATAGATCTCTGACACAGCAAGATCGGTGCCGAGCGCGGGAAGCGCCAGCGCCTCGCCCGGCCGGGTCAGAACGCTCGCCGCGTCGCTCCAGATGCCGCGCGCACCGGGCGAAAACGCCTCGACGCGACACTCGTCAGGATAGACGAGGATTATCTGCTGCAGGCTGGCGAGCGATTTGTAGCGGTTGAACTTGATGCCGCGATCGCGCGACAGTGTTGGAGGGGAGAGCACTTCGAAGACAATGCAGGGATCGTTGATGCTGCGCTCAAGATCGCTGGTCACGGGGCCCCAGCGCACAAGCACGTCCGGATCCATGAAATTCACGCTGCCATCGGGATTGATGGCGCGAACGAAGAAATCCCGAAGCACTTCGCAGTCGTTCTTTTGAGCAAGAGGCGTCACGGCGGCTGCAATATTTTGCGACAGTCGGGCATGGCGAAGGGTGGCCCCGCCCATGGCCTGCGGGCGAGCGGGCAGTTCAGGATCGGCCGGGGTCTCACGCTTGATGAGTTCCGGGTATCCGTCGATCAGTTCCCATTTCTCACATGGTCGCGCGTCAATGAAGGCGAAAAATTCCTCCGCGCTCATCGCGCTTGTGGGGATTTCAGCGGGCACAGACATCAGCAAAACCTTATCATATGTCGCCGGTCAGGTCTTGAGGGCTTCAACGCCGGGCAGGGGCTTGCCCTCCATCCATTCAAGGAAGGCACCGCCAGCCGTCGAGACGAAGGTGAAATCGCCCGCCACGCCGGCATGGTTGAGGGCTGCAACCGTGTCTCCGCCGCCCGCCACAGCGATGAGCTTGCCGACCTTTGCCCGCGCGCCAGCCGCCTGCGCCGCCGCCACGGTCGCTGTGTCGAAGGGGGCGATCTCGAACGCACCCAGCGGGCCGTTCCAGACCAGCGTTTTCGCCGCATCCATGGCCGCCGCCAGGATCGCCACGCTCTGCTCGCCGGCATCAAGGATCATGTCATCCTCGCCGACCTCATCGAGCCTGCAGGTGCGGCTGCGCGCATTTGCGGCAAATTCCTGCGCAACCACCACATCGCGCGGCAGGATGATATCGCAGCCCGCAGCCTTAGCATTGGCTTCGATCTGCCGGGCGGTATCGGCCAGGTCATGCTCGCAAAGCGACTTGCCGACACTGTGTCCGCGCGCAGCCAGGAAGGTGTTGGCCATGCCGCCGCCGATCGCCAGGGCGTCCACTTTTGAGACAAGGTTTTTCAGCAGGTCGATCTTGGAGGAGACTTTTGCCCCGCCAACCACCGCCAGCACCGGACGCTGAGGCTTGCCAAGCGCGGCCTGCAGGGCGAGGAGCTCCGCTTCCATCTGCTTGCCCGCATAGGCCGGCAGACGCTCTGCGAGACCGACGGTCGAGACATGCGCGCGATGGGCTGCAGAAAAGGCATCATTCACGAAGATATCGCCGAGCTTTGCCATCTCGTCTGCCAGCGCGGGATCATTGGCCTCCTCGCCGGCATGGAATCGCGTGTTTTCCAGAAGGATCACGCCGGCGGGCAGCAGGTCGGCGATTGCCCCGGCTGTCGCCGCGCCGACGCAGTCGCCGACAAAGCTGACCGGGCTGCCAAGCGCTTCGGAAAAGGCCATGGCCACCGGCGCAAGGCTCATATCGGGGTTGCGCTCACCTTTCGGGCGACCGAAATGCGCCAGCAGGGCGACTTTCGCTCCCGCCGTGCGCAGGCTCTGCACGGTTTCAACCGCCGCTGTCAGCCGGGTCGCGTCGCTTACCCGTCCGCCCTCCATCGGCACATTGAAATCGACACGGACCAGCGCGGTCTTGCCCGTCAGGTCGCCGGCATCCTCGATGCGCCTGAAATCACTCATTTCTTACTCCGGTTTGCGCCAGACCGCGCGCAGCAGGGCTGCCGGGCCTGTATGATAGGGTCCTTCGGTGAGGTGTTCGACGCCGGTCCAGAAGGCCAGCGTCTCTGCGCTGGCAAAGTCGGCACGGATCTCATCGGGCGCAAAAAGCATCGACTCGACGGGTGGACCACCAGAATTGTGACTTTGCTGAAAAGCGCGCTGGTGTTTCGTGAAGCCTTCCAGAAAGACGTGCCCGCCCGGCTTCAGTGCACCGAGCATCCTTGCATGCAGGCCGGCGCGACCGGCTTCAGGCACGTGCAGGAACATCGCCGCGACGATATCGAACCCGCCATCTGGCCAGCTCCATTCGGCAAGGTCAGCCTCCACGCAGGTGATCGACACGCCGCGGGCCTGCGCCAGCGCCCTCGCTTTATCAAGGCCGACCGGCGAGATGTCGACAGCCGTCACGTCCAGCCCGCACTGGGCCAGGAAAACCGCATCGCGCCCTTCCCCTGCCGCCGGCACAAGGGCGCGCAGGCCGGCGCGCAGCTTGTCGGCAAATCCCATCAGCAGCCGGCTTGCACGCTCGCCATAGGCAAAGCCGTCCTCGCCAAAACGGGCATTCCAGAATTCGGCCGGGATCGGCTGGCTCATGATTTCCTCGCTCCCGCCCTGGCCTCAGCGCGTTTTCAACATTGACAGCGACACGCTGATATCAGGAAAGGCGAGCGGGGAGATTTCGGTGCCGGCATCGACCACCCGCTCGCTGGAATAGCCGCGCGCATCGGGTTCGCGCAGCACGGTGATCTCGCCAGCATCAAGATCGATCAGCCACAGTTCCGGCACGCCGGCCTCGGCATAGACAGGCAGCTTGAGCAGGCGGTCGCGATGGTGGCTGGAGCTCATGATTTCGGCAACCAGGAAGATGTCCCCGCCCGACATCTGATTGGTGCCGACATCGGCGCGGTAGATCACAAGGTCGGGACGCAGCTCGGTGTCTTCCGACAGGAAAATGCTGCCCTCGCTGTTGACCCGGCAGGGGCTTGGATAACCCAGCTTGGCGCTGAACAGCTGGCTGAGCGCCCCTCGCACATCCATGTCCGCATAGCCTTCGCTCGGCATGTCGAACCACTCCCCCCGAATGAGTTCCCAACGGTCATCGGGATCGATCAGCCCCTGCTCCACCATGCGGGCCATGTCCGCATTGGTGAAATAGCGCTGGCCATCCTCGCGCTGGTGGTAGGGAAGCAGGTTTCCGTCCATTCCCAACCCTAACATGCCTGTCGCGCCTGCTGCTAGAGCAGCTTTCCCATATGCACGGCGGTGTCGCTCATCCGGGTCGCAAAGCCCCACTCATTGTCATACCAGGACAGGACACGGACCATTGTGCCTTCGATCACCTGGGTCTGGTCGAGCGCGAAGGTAGAACTGGCCGGATTGTGATTGAAATCCGACGACACCAGCGGCGCATCGGTATATTCAAGCACGCCCTTCATCGGGCCATCGGCAGCCGCAACAATCGCTGCGTTGATTTCCTCGGCGCTGGTCGCCTTGCCGGCATCGAACACCAGATCGATCATCGAGACATTCGGAGTTGGCACGCGCACAGCCGAACCATCCAGCTTGCCGACCAGTTCCGGAAGGACCAGACCAACCGCCTTGGCCGCACCGGTCGAAGTTGGAATGATCGAATTGGCGGCAGCGCGCGCGCGATAGAGATCCTTGTGCATCCGGTCGAGCGTCGGCTGGTCGCCGGTATAGGAATGCACCGTGGTCATGTATCCGCGCGTGATGCCGACAGTGTCATTGAGCACCTTGGCCACCGGCGCGAGACAATTGGTCGTGCATGAGGCGTTGGACACCACCGTGTCTTCAGGCGTGAGCGCTGAATGATTGACGCCAAAAACAATCGTCTTGTCGGCGCCGGTTGCAGGCGCCGACACCAGGGCGCGCCGTGCGCCGGCTTCAAGGTGTTTTGCCGCGTCCTCGCGCTTGGTGAAAATGCCGGTGCATTCAAGGGCGATATCGACATCCATTTCCTTGTGCGGCAGCTCTTTCGGGTCACGTACCGACGTGCACAGGAACGACCGCTCGCCGACCCTGATCTGGTCGCCATCCACCTCGACATTGTGGCCCAGCCGGCCATGGACCGAGTCATATTGGAGCAGGTGCGCGTTGGTGGCGACCGGGCCGAGATCGTTGATCGCGACGACCTCTATATCCTTGCGGTCATGTTCGATGATCGAACGCAGAACCAGCCGGCCGATCCGGCCAAATCCATTAATCGCGACACGAATGGCCATGGGAAGCCCTCTCCTGACAATGCTTGCAACCAGTTTTCCAGCGCGGTTTAAACCCGCTTGTCACCCGCGTCCAGACAGGCCGCGTGCTTTACCGGCGTCCATGCAAGAGCCGCGCCGTCAGCTGGCGCCAGGCGTATCATCAAGCAGGAAGCCGCCCCTGCCGGTCAGCCAGCGCCCGAGCAGATAGATCAGCAGTCCGACCGGCCCGAAGACGAAACTGCCAAGCTGGCCAGGAACGCGGATGAAATGCGAGACCTTGCGAGCCAGCGCATCACGCCCGATCCACGCACCGACAAACAGGTCGAACACCAGATAATGGGTCCATCCGGTCAGCAGACCCGCAGGTGTGTCGAACACTTTCATGACGGCCTCAAGCGAGCCAAAGCCTGCGCCATCGGTGCCTTCGCCAAATATGAGCGCGCGCGAAATGAACGCGACATAGACCAGCCCGAAAACGATCGGATAAAGACCTGAATGAACCAGCCGGCGCGTCAGGCCCGAGGCGGGCAGGAACACCAGCAACACCCATCCCGGAATGACCAGTGCGTTGATGAGGAGATAAAGCTGCGCATCAGACATGCGGGGAGGTTTAGACTGATCGCACGCAAGAGCAAGCTGCACGTGTTCGCACCGCAACTGGCGGCGGGACCAGGCGACGGGTGACGCACTTCAGGCCGCCGGTAGCTTTAACACTCGATCCATCCTGGCCATGATGACGCCAGCGCTTGCACCCCGGCGCCAATCGCCCCATTTGTCCGCCAAAGTGCAAAACAAGGAGCCAAGCCGATGAAATTTGCCATGAGCGGTGTCGGCGCCGGCGATGCGGGCCAGCATGTCAAGGACAGTACGGACCAGGAATTCGTCGCCGATGTGATCGAGGCCTCCCGGGATGTCCCTGTCCTTGTCGATTTCTGGGCACCCTGGTGCGGGCCCTGCAAGACCTTGGGGCCGATCATCGAAAAACTGGTCGGCGAAAAGGCTGGCAAGGTAAAACTGGTCAAGGTCAATATTGACGAGAACCCGCAAATCGCCGGCCAGCTCGGCGTGCGCTCCATCCCAGCCGTGTTCGCATTTGACAAGGGGCGCCCGGTCGACGGTTTCATGGGCGCACTGCCCGAAAGCCAGATCAGGGAGTTCATGGACAAGATCCTGGCTGGCACCGATGAGGGCCAGCAGATCGGCGAAGCGCTTGATGGGGCCGATGAGGCGCTCCAGTCCGGCGATATTGGCGGTGCGGCGCAGATTTATGCTGCCGTGATCAGTGCCGAGCCCGAAAACGTGCGTGCCATTGCCGGCCTCGCCCGGTGCTACCTGCAGAATGGCGACCGTGAGCGCGCGAGCGACACACTGCAGATGACCCCCGCCGACAAGCGGGACGATCCCGACTACAAGAGCGTCGAGACGGCTCTCCAGCTCATGGAAGACGCGCCCGATGAAAGCGAATTCGCAGAGGCTGCGCGCCGGCTTGAGGCAAATCCGGGAGATAACGAAGCCCGCTTCGAGCTTGCGGAAAAATATGCGGCAGCCGGGCGTCACGGCCCGGCCTGTGACCTGCTTCTCGACATCCTCGCAGCCGACATGAACTGGGGCGACGGCAAGGCGAAGGAAAAACTGTTGACGGTTTTCGAGGCGGCCGGTCCGAAGGCGACGGCCACGATCGAAGGCCGGCGCCGGCTCTCCTCACTGATGTTCGCCTGAACCCGCGCGCGATGCGCAAAGGGGGTCGACGTGAGCGCCGCGCGCGCCATCTCATGCTTCCTCAAGGCAAGCGCCATCGGAAAGGGAAAGGCTTATCATGACCGTCGAGACCTATCGCCAGATTTCCGACCTGCCGGCAACACTCCCTCTCTTCCCTCTGCCCGGCGCCATGCTGTTTCCGCGATGGACGCTGTCGCTGAACATATTCGAGCCGCGCTATCTCAACATGATCGATGATGCGATGGCCGGCGACCGGCTGATTGGCATGGTCCAGACCACTGGCGGGCCGAAATCATGTCCCGATCTCGCCAGCATCGGCTGTGCGGGGCGCATCACCTCCTATTCCGAAACCGAAGACGGGCGCTACATGATTGTCCTCACCGGCATCTGCCGGTTCGAGGTCGACGAGTTGCACGATGTCGCGACACCCTATCGCCAGGCCGAGGCCGGCTGGATTCCTTTTGCCGGCGATCTTGGCGGTCCGGATATTGCCGACCTGCCGGGCCGCGAGCGCCTGGTCGGTGCGCTCAAGGCCTATGTTGCGCGCAACGAGATGAGTGCTGACTGGTCCGCCGTCGAAGAGGCGCCGATCGAGACACTGGTCAATGCGCTGTGCGCTGGTTGCCCGTTTTCCGTTCCGGAAAAACAGGCCCTGCTTGAAGCAACAGGCTTGCGCGAGCGCGCCGACACGCTGATCGCACTGCTCGAAATGGATATGCCCGGCCCGGATGGAGGACGAATGCAATGAGCCAGACAGGCAACACACCCGGCGATGAAGCTGCAGGAGACCCCCCGCGCGCTTGGGGCGTTGACCCGCGGCTGCTGGAAATCCTGGTCTGCCCGGTCACGCGCGCACCGCTCGAATATGACCGCGAGGCCGGCGAGCTTGTCTCGAAGAAGGCCGGGCTGGCCTATCCGATCCGCGACGGACTGCCGATCCTGCTTGAGGAAGAGGCAAGGGTGCTGGACGAACCGGCCCGATGAGCGCGCCGCGCGAGGCATCCTGGCCCCGGCGCCTGCGGTTCCAGAAGGGGGCGGGAAGGCTGGTCGTCGAATTTGACGATGGCGTGGACGTGGAAGTCGCCTACAAGCGCCTGCGCGAGGAGAGCCCCTCGGCCGAGGTGCGCGGCCATGGCGCCGGGCCGCGTCCGCCGCAGCCCGATGTGCCGGATGATATCACGGTGACGGGCGCCGAGCCTGTGGGCCGCTATGGTGTGCGCATCCGCTTTTCCGATGGCCATGATACGGGGCTATACACATGGAGCCTGCTTCGCAGCCTCGCCCAATCGCAAGCCTGAACCAAACAGACAGGCGACAGGCGCGAAATTCTGGTCTAGATCGCATCCCAAATGGACGTGCTTGACCGGATCTCTCGCGGCTGGACCGCTTTCATCCTCCTCTTCGCCATAACCTTCGGGGCGGCAGCGCCGGGCGTGTTCACCCTGCCAAGCCTCGACCGCGACGAAAGCCGGTTCGCCCAGGCTTCGAAACAGATGCTGGAGACCGGGGATTATATCCGCATCCGCTACCAGGACCAGCTTCGCAACAAGAAGCCGGCCGGCATACACTGGCTGCAGGCGGGATCGACAGCCCTGCTCTCATCGGCCGATGCCGGGCAGATCTGGAGCTACCGCGTGCCGAACTGGGTGGCGGTCGGGCTTGCGAGCATGGCCTGTTTCTGGACCGGACTTGTCCTGATCGGCAGGCGTGCAGCCTTTGTCGGATCGGCCCTTTATGCGGCCACGCTCCTGCTCACCAGCGAAGGGCATATCTCAAAGACCGACGGCGTCCTGATCTTCCTGACAACGCTCGGAATCGGCGCGCTTGCCCGGCTCTACATACGCGGGGACCGCGACAAGAGACTGGCCATGCTGTTCTGGCTTGCCATGGGGCTGGGCTTCCTTGTCAAGGGACCGGTCAGCCTGCTCGTCGCCGGGCTCGCAGGGCTCGGAGCCTGGGTCTGGTCAAAAGCAGCCGACGGCCGGGGCGGCGACTGGTGGCGCGTGCTGGCCTGGTGGCCGGGCCCGGCCCTGTTCGTCGCGCTGGTCCTGCCCTGGTTCATCTGGATCCAGATCGCCACGGACGGTGCCTATGTGCAGGGCGCGGTGGGCAAGGACCTCAAGGACAAGTTCGCCGGCGCCTCGGAGGGCCATGCCGGCTGGCCGTTCTATCACGTCTCTCACATACCGGTCTGGTATTTCCCGGCCACGCTCGCGCTGATCCCCGGCGCTGCACTGGCCTGGAACACGCTGCGCGGTGAAACCGTGAACGCGCGCAGGCGCGGCATGGACGCGATGGTCATCATGCTTGCGCTTGCCGGGCTGTTGGCGATCGCAGCCTGGGTGTTCGGACCAACCGTGCTGCCCGCCTTCCCCTTCGCGATCCTTGCCGCGTTCGCCTGGCTTGGCATGCGCCGGGACTGGTTTGCGCGCTGGCCCCAACCGGCGACCGACGAGCCGGCGCACGCCATGCGTTTCCTCGTTGCCTGGGCGCTGCTGACCTTGTTTTTCTTCGAGCTGATGCCGACCCGGCTCAGCCATTATATCCTGCCGGCCTATCCGGCTTTCGCGCTGATTGGCGGGGCGGGCCTGGTGAAGCTGATGGATGGTGCGTCCATGCCGGTCTCACGCATCGCCTCGGTGGTGTTGTTCCTGCTCGGCATTTTCGTCATGGCACTGGTCAGCGTTCCGGGGGTCGATGCGATCCTGATGCGTGAAGCTGCCGCTGATTTCACGACAGCGCCCGGTGAGGAGGTCCTCGCCAGCTGGACATCAGGACTGGATTATTCGCTGTTATGGTGGGGTGTGGGCCTGGCGACCGGCCTTGGCGCGGCGATATTGTTCGTGGCCCGCCGCATGGGGCTTGCCGTGACGCTCGCCATTGCGTCAGCGGTGGGTTTTGGCTGGCATTTGCGGATCGACTTCCTGCCGGCCCAGGAGTGGATACAGGCCACACTGCAGGCGCGCCACGCGCTTGAGGATGTCTGCGCCATGCCTGATCCCGCTCGCAATCGCGAGGGCTGCGGCGATGCGCCCGCGCGTGTGCAGGCGGTTGGCTATTCCGAGCCGTCATATGTGATGGTGATCGGAACGCAGAACCTGCATCCCCCCAATACAGTGGTCGCCCTGCCCGCCGGCCCGACCAGCTATCCCGCCGCCTTCGTCATCAACCTGGAAGACCCGGCAGGCCCCCCGGCGCGCGACAAGCTGCTTTCCGAGGCGGATTCGCGGGGCCTTTGTGTCAGCCAGTCCGATCCGCACTATGCGCTCAACTATTCCAATAGCGACCCGGTCCACTTCATCGCGCTGCGCTTCGACCGCCCGCCCTGCGCGCGCGTGCTGCGCCCTATTCCGCCCGCCTGACCATGAAGCCGGCGCGCGGGAAATGGACGTGGATGCTTTCGACACGCTCATCAAAACGCTGCAATATGATGCACTGATCATCGGCATGAACGAGATGACCGCTGACCCAGTCGCGGCCATAATCATCCGGCGCGACCGAGACGGCGTCGCCTGCGACAAGGCCCTGTGCCTCGATCGCATCGACCGTGGCCGCTTTCAGCCGCGGGCCGGCATCCTGCGCGATTTGCAGCGCGGCGGCGGCGTCCAGGACCTCGCCAGCCTGACCCTCGGCCTCGTTCAGCCGGTTGTACCAGTCACGCGTCAGCGGGGCACCGGACAGGCACGTCTCGACGAAATCGGGGACATTGCGCTGCGTAAACCAGATATTCATGTGTGCATGGACGTCGGCGAGGCCGGGCCGCGACGAGACCAGCCAGCTTCCGCCGCCTGCCCCACGCCCGCCGCGCAGGCAATCCTCGATATGCATCAGGTGGGCCCGCCACTGGTCGCGCAGCATCGGGGCGGCGGCTTTCATGGCATCTGTGTCGAAGGAGCGCCCCGACAGTTTTTCCCGGTCGGCCTTGAACGTGTCATCCACCTTGTCGCCAATGGCGCCGAAAATGACCCCCACCGAGACCTGGAACCAGACCCGGTCGGCCCAGGCCCCGACCATCCTCGAAATCCCCTCATGGCCGGGAAGCTCAAGCTGCGGCATCGGATAGCGCCGCTCCAGTTCCGACAATATCATCGCGGTGTCACAATAGATGTCAGCGCCGATCTGCATCACCGGGATGCGCCGATAGCCGCCGGTCAGCGCCACGAGATCGGGCTTGGGCATGATCACCGGGGCATCGACCGCAGCCCAGGCGAGGTTCTTCAGCTTCAGCGCAAGGCGTATCTTCTCGGAAAAGGGCGAGGCGTCATACTGGTGAAGGATAATGCTGCGCGCGTCGGCCATGTCGATCCTGCTCCCCGTCAAATGCTCCAGCCTCCTTATTGCGCAGCTTTCGCGCGCGGGGAAACCCCTATCGGCAACCGCAGCCTGGGGGCTTGCCCGATTTCACCTGGCGGTGAATGCTCGCGCCGGTCAATCAGAGAGGAATGACAAGCATGATCCGTTCGCTGATGAGCGCGCCGCTGTGCGGCCTGCTGGTGGGCCTTGGCGCCTGTGCCAGCGTTGAGCCTGAACCGTGCACCCCGCAATGGGTGGACTGGCAAAAGGAGAGAATCTTCGATCCGTTCGTGTCGGAATATCGCCGCGAGATTTCCTCCCTGCGCGATCTTCAGGGCAATCTCGACCAGCCGGGCATGATGACAGCCTTCCAGATGGCCGGGCTGATCGAGAAACTGCCCCGCATGGCCGAGGACTTCCGCAGCAATGTCGTGCCGAGCATACAGGCGGCGGTCGCCACATGCTCACAGCCCGAAAAGGCCAGCACGCTGCTTGCGGACATGCTGCGCCGCGAAGGCGTCGGGGATGACGTGCTGGTCTGGGTCGAGACGCTCGGTCTGCTTGTCGAGCGCCAGCGCCAGACCTGACTGGCTCACCACATCAAAGCGCGGCCAGAGCCTGATCGAGATCGGCAATGATGTCGGCAAGATCCTCGATCCCGATTGACACGCGCACCGTCTCCGGCGCCGCTCCGGCCGCGGTTTTCTGGGCATCCGTAAGCTGGCTGTGCGTCGTTGATGCCGGGTGGATGATCAGGGAGCGTGTGTCGCCGATGTTGGCGAGGTGGCTGAAGAGTTTCGTGCCCTCGACGAGCTTGACGCCGGCTTCATGGCCGCCCTTGAGGCCGAATGTGAACACCGCGCCAGCTCCCTTTGGCATGTATTTTTGTGCCCGTTCATGATGAGGATCGCTGCCGAGCCCCGCATAGCGCACCCATGCGACTTTCTCATGGGCTTCCAGCCAGCGCGCGACACCCAGAGCGTTCTCGCAATGCCGGTCCATGCGCAGCGGAAGTGTCTCGCATCCGGTCAGCAGCAGGAATGCGTTGAAGGGTGACAGTGCCGGGCCGATGTCGCGCAGGGAAAATGTCTTTGCCGCAATGGCAAAGGCGATATCGACATTTCCGCCGCCCGGCCCCATCGGCATCGCACCGAATGTCTCGGCGAAGACAATGTCGTTGTAATAAGCCTGCGGCGTGGTCAGCGTCGGAAACTTGTCCTTGTGCGCCATCCAGTCAAAACGGCCACCATCGACCAGCACCCCGCCGACCGAATTTCCATGCCCGCCGATGAACTTGGTCAGGCTCTCCACGACGATGTGGGCCCCGTGCTCCAGCGGACGGCACAAGGCTGGCGAGGCCATTGTGTTGTCAACGATATAGGGCACGCCTGCTTTCTGCGCGATGGCCGCCACACCCGAAATATCGGTCACAAGCCCGCCGGGATTGGCAAGGCTTTCCGTGAAGATCAGCCGGGTCTTGTCATCAACCGCAGCCTCGAAGCTCGAAAGATCGTCGATGTCGGCCCATCGCACCTGCCAGCCAAACTTGGCGATGGCATGGTTGAACTGGTTGATCGAACCACCATAGAGCTGCTTGGCGGCCACCAGGTTGGTGCCGGGCTCCATGAGCAGGTGCAGGGCCGCGATCTGCGCGGCATGGCCCGAAGCCACGCCAAGCGCCATCGTCCCGCCCTCAAGGTCTGCGATCCGCGCTTCCAGGGCGCTGACCGTCGGATTGCCAATCCTTGTATAGATGTCGCCGAATTCCTTCAGGGCGAACAGGTTGGCGGCATGGTCAGCATCACGGAAGACGAAGCTTGTGGTCTGGTAGATCGGCTGTACGCGCGCACCTGTCGACGGGTCGGGTGTGGCACCGGCGTGCACCGCGCGTGTGGAAAATCCTGTCATTGTCTGATCCTCTTGCTGTGGCCTCTGGATTTGTCATGTTCCTGACTAAATGCTGTCAGGCACAAAGCCAGTCTTGATTGCTGAAGCCATGGGCGAGATAAGCTCAAGACGAACAGGGCGCAGCCAATGGCGCACCCAACGGGACGGGAGTGGAATAACATGATCGATCTTGAGCCGATCGCGAATATCGCGGACATAACGCGCGTGCAGGCCGCCCGCCGCCCTGACCAGGTGGCACTCTGGTTCGAGGGGCGTGAGACCTCCTTTGCCGCTCTCGACGCGCGCGCATCCCAGGTTGCAAATGGTCTGATCCGGGCCGGCAGCCATGCCGGGGCCCGTGTCGCATGGATCGGCAAGAACATGGATGTCTATTACGAGATCATGTTCGGCGCCGCGAAAGCGCGCATGGCCATGTGCGGGATCAACTGGCGCCTTGCCCCACCAGAGATCCGGTTCATCCTGTCGGACGCGCGTGCAAGCACACTTTTCGTCACCGCCGATTTCTACGATGTCGTGGAGCAGGTGAAGAATGAGTGCCCCGATCTGAGCCTGATTGTTGCGGTCGATGGCGGCCACCCGGAATGGCCCGATTATGCGACCTGGCGCGATGCGCAATCTGCCGTCGATCCGAAACTGAAGATCGATCCCGAGACCGAGGACGTCATCCAGCTCTACACGTCCGGCACGACAGGCCTGCCCAAGGGTGTCCAGCTTACCCACCGCAATTACCTCGCCTTTTTCGAGCAGGCGGGCATGCTGGAATGGTCGAGCTATGGCGCTGGCGATGCGGTGATGAATGCGATGCCGCTGTTCCATGTGGCCGGTGTGAATGTCGGCGTGCTCGCCACGCTGCAAGGCGCAAAAACCGTCATCCTGCGTGATATCGACCCCCAGGCGATCCTCTCCCTGATCGAGAGCCAGAACATCGCCCATGCCTTCTGGGTTCCCGCGGTGATCCTGCTCCTCACCCAGCAGCCGAACATCCGCGAGGTGGATTTTTCCAGCCTGCAGCAGGTGTTCTATGGCGCATCCCCGATTGCCGAAGACCTGCTGAAGGAAGCCGTCGACATCATGGATGCGCGCTTCACCCAGCTTTACGGCCTGACCGAGACCGTGGGCGCGGGCACCTTCTTGCCACCGCAGGCCCATGATCCGGCCTGGGGAAAGCTGCGCTCATGCGGTGTGCCCTGGCCGGGCGCGGTGGTGCGCTGCGTCGATGCAGACGGGCGCGCGGTGCCTCAAGGCGAGGTTGGCGAGATCGTGATCGCGTCCGATTTCGTGATGAAAGGCTACTGGAACCGCCCCGAGGCAACCGCCGATTCCATTCGCAACGGCTTCTTCCACACCGGAGACGCCGGTTATTTCGACGAAGACGGCTTCCTGTTCATCTATGACAGGGTGAAGGACATGATCGTGTCCGGCGGCGAGAATGTCTATCCAGCCGAGGTCGAGAATGCGATTTTCGGGCATCCGGAAGTCGCTGACGTCGCAGTTATCGGCGTGCCGGACGAGAAATGGGGTGAGGCGGTCAAGGCCATCATCGTCCCGAAGGAAGGCACCCAGCCCACAGCTGACAGCATCATGGCATGGGCGCGCGAGCGCATTGCCGCCTACAAGGTGCCCAAATCGGTCGATGTGATTGGCGCCCTGCCGCGCAATCCGTCAGGCAAGATCCTTCGCAAGGACCTGCGCGAACCATACTGGCAAGGCCAGGAGCGACGTGTCGGTTAGCAGGCTGGCGAAAACCAGGTCAAGTTTTCATCACCTGTCTGAAGACAGTCCTTCCCATCCCGACCACCCCGGACCTGATCCGGGGTCTTTTACCTGCGGGCCGGAAACAGGCAGATCCCGGGTCAAGCCCGGGACGGTCGGATGTCCGGGGTCGTTTCAGAAACAGTCCCTTTGGGTTTTTCAGAAAGCCTGCTGAGCATTTTCCGACCAAATTGCATCACTTGGTGGGGTGTATTTCGTGGTCTGGTCAGGGGCATACCGGAGCAGCATGCAGGCATGCTGGGAGGATTGCGACGCCGCCAGAGCGCAAAGGCCCCCACGTGGCTTGACGCTGCCGGAGCGATCAGCGAGACACCGACGCGTCATGATTGTCTCTCACAGCCACAAATTCATTTTCCTGCGCACCGAAAAGACCGCAGGCTCCTCGCTTGGCGAGGCGCTTGCGCATGCTGGCCGCGAAAACGACTTCGTTGCCGATATGCGCCGGCCCGCCTGGGCGAAATATTCCCCGGTCCATCATGGCGCGCTGAAACGCAAACTGCCCGGGATTTTCGGGCTTCATACCCATGCAACGGCTGCGCAGGCCCGCCAGGTTCTCGGCCCGGAAGTGTTCGACACTTATTTCAAGTTCGCTGTCGAGCGGAACCCCTGGGACCGGCAGGTGAGCCTGTATATGCATCGCTGCTGGAAAACCGGCCGGACACCCGATTTCGACCGCGACATCCGCTCCCTCGCCTATCGCTCCACCGAGCATGTCAGACTCCAGAACTGGAAGGTCTACGCCATTGACGGGCAGGTCGTGGTCGACAAGGTGCTGCGCTATGAGACCTTCGGCGATGATCTTGCCCAGCTCTGGCCGGCAATCGGGATGGCGCCGCTGGAACTGCCCCGGCGCCGCTCGGAATACCGCGATGAGCGCCCGCACTATTCGACCTTTTACACGCCGGCCAGCCGCGATCTTGTCGGATCATGGTACAGGCGCGAGATCGCGGCGCTTGGCTACACATTCGATGCGGCTGTCACGACCGACACCTGAAGCCGCCCGTGGCCATGGCTGATGGCGCTTGCTCCGGGATTTTCGTCAGTATTCGCTTCAGTATTCGAACACGGCCGCGCCATTCTCATTCCCGATAATCACCGTGCGGGCGAGAGAGATAAAAAGCCCGTGCTCGACAAGGCCGGGAACGCCCGAAAGGCGCGCGGCAAGCGCTTCGGCATCCGGAATGCGCCCGCAATGGCAATCAAGTATATGATTGCCGCCATCAGTCACGAGCGGTTCGCGCCCGCCATAGGTGCGCAACTCGACCTTGGGCTTGTCGATACCCGAAGCCCGCAACGCTTCGAAGACGCGCCGCGCGGTCAGGGTAAATCCGAATGGCGTCACCTCGACCGGCAGGGGCAAGGCGCCGAGCCGGACGACCTGTTTTGAAGGATCGGCAATGACCACCATATGCTCGCTGGCATCGGCAATGATCTTTTCGCGCAGCAATGCCGCGCCACCACCCTTGATCAGCGTGCCGTGCTCATCGATCTCATCGGCACCGTCGACAACCAGGTGGATGCGTTCAACCTCATCGACAGGAATGAGCGGCACACCATGACTTTCGGCGAGCCGGCGCGTCTCCTCGCTCGTCGGCACGGCGCGCACCAGCAGCCCGTCGGCCACCTCGTCAGCCAGCATTTCGACAAAGAATTTTGCTGTCGAGCCGGTTCCCAGACCCAGCGTCATGCCGTCTTCGACAAACTCCAGCGCAGCGGCGGCGGCGTTCTGCTTCTCTCGCTCATTTGCCATCGGTGCTCTCCTTGCGCCCACTCATCAGCTTGCGATAGGACACCGCCCAGCCTTCCCGGTTCACCTGCTGGCTGCGGGCAAGCGCGAGAGCGTCGCCCGGCACCGCCTTGGTGACGACACTGCCAGACCCGACAAAGGCGCCGGCCCCGATGCTGACCGGCGCGACAAGGGAGGAATTCGACCCAATGAAAGCGCCTTCGCCGATTTCGGTGCGCAGCTTGCGATAGCCATCATAATTGCAGAAGATCGTGCCGGCGCCGATATTCGCATTTGCACCGACCTCGCCGTCACCGAGATAGGCGAGATGGTTGGCCTTGGCGCCTGCGCCCATCCGCGTCTTCTTGACCTCGACAAAATTGCCGACGCGCGCGCCTTGCCCGATCTGCGCTCCGGGGCGAAGGCGCGCATAGGGCCCGATCACCGCGCCGCGGCTGACCTCGGCGCCCTCCAGATGGCTGAAGGCGCGGATCTGCGCACCGCTCTCAACCGTCACGCCGGGGCCGAAAACAACATGCGGCTCGATGATCACATCATTGCCAACCTGCGTGTCCCAGGAAAAGAAGACTGTCTCGGGCGCCGTCAGGGTCACACCTGCGGCGAGCAGCTCTGAGCGCCGGCGCGCCTGGAAGGCAGCCTCGGCGCGGGCCAGTTCGCTGCGGGAATTCACACCCAGCACATCGGCCTCGGCGCATTCGACAGCCAGGCAGCGCTGAGCGTCCTTGCGGGCGAGCGCAATGATGTCTGTCAGGTAATACTCGCCCTTGGAATTGTCATTCGTCACACGCGAGAGAAGCGTGAACATGTCGCCTGCGCGCGCCGCCATGACGCCGGAATTGCACAGCCTGATCTCAAGTTGCTCAGGGCTCGCATCGCGCGCTTCGACAATCGCTTCGATTTCGCCATGACCATGCGTGATCAACCGGCCATAGGCGCCCGGATCAGCGGCCTTGAAGCCCAGCACGCCGACGCCTGCGCCCGCCTCCAGCCGCGCAAACAACTCCTCGACCGCCGACGCAGGGATCAGCGGCGTGTCGCCATACAGGACCGCCAGCGCGCCCTCGAAACCGGAAAGATTGGCCTTGCCGGCCAGCACCGCGTGGCCCGTGCCGAGAGGCGTTTCCTGGATCGCGACCGCATCATCGCCCAGCCGGTCGGCAACATGCGCCCGAAGCGCCGTCTGGGAGGGTGAACACACGACAATGATGCGCCCACACCCGCATGCCTGCGCGAGCGCAATCGACCAGTCGATCATGGCCCGGCCACCGACCTGGTGCATGACCTTCGGCAGTTCCGATTTCATCCGCGTTCCCTGACCCGCGGCCAGGATAATCGCTGCGCGCTGCGACATACCCGTTTCTCCTCGCACAAATCTCAGCAGGCAGTAGATCAAATGCCCCCACGAGGCTAGAGCTTGGCCAGGCAGACGGGAGTGAATTTCATGTCCGAGGCGGCAGGTGCGGCGCGTTTTGATGGATGGGCCATCGTGTTCGACCTCGACGGGACGCTGATCGACAGCGCGCCAGACCTCCTGCGCGCACTCAACCACTCGCTGGCGCAGGTCGATGTCGCGCCCGTGCGGCTTGCTGACATCCGGACCATGATCGGACATGGCGCGAAAGCGATGATCCGGGCCGCTTTCAGCCGCGCCGGCAGGCATGCCCCTGACGCGCAGATTGACGATCTGTGGCGCCAGCTCATTGCCTATTATCAACGCAATATTGCTGTGGAAACCCGCCCATTTGACGGCGCATGCGAGGCGTTGGAGCAGCTGGTCGCGGGCGGCGCACGCCTTGGCGTATGCACCAACAAGACACAGGCCCTGTCAGAACAGGTGATCGGCGCGCTGGGTCTGGACCACTATTTTGAAGCGGTTGTCGGCGCCGATCGCGTCCCCCTCAGGAAACCCGATGGGGACCACATCCTGCGCACGCTTTCAGCCATGCAGGGCCAGCCATCGCGCGCCATCATGATCGGCGACAGCCGCACGGACGAAAGGGCAGCCCGCAATGCAGGGCTGCCCTTTGTGTTCGTTCCCTTCGGCTATGAGACCGAGACGGCAGAGCAGATTGCCGCTGACGCGACCGTCTCGCACTATTCGGAGCTTGCGGCGGTCTTGACTGGCCTGACGGCTTCAGATCGAAACCTGACCTGAGCCGTTGCTGAAAAACGCGTATTCAGGTTTTCCTCATCTGTTTCAAGACAGCCTCTCCCATCCCGACCGCCCCGGACCTGATCCGGGGTCTCTCGCGTCCGGGCCGGAAACAGGCAGATCCCGGGTCAGGCCCGGGACAGTCGGATGTCCGGAGGCGTTTCAGAAACAGTCCTTTTGCGTTTCTCAGCAGCCTCTCAAGCCGCCGCTTCGTTGAAATTCGGGCGGTAGGACTTGCGTTTGCCGTCGCCCTCGCCACTCTTGCGCCGGCACGGCATGCCATTGACCATGTTGGAGCGAACGTCGGTCCGCGCACTTCTCATGGCTGCAACAAATCCCGAATCCACCAGGTCGACATCAACTTCATAGCCGCGTTCGGCCCAATATTCGCGAATTTTGTCTTTCAGGCGACGAGCGCCGTCAGCGTCACACCAGTCTCTCATATACTCTCTCCAGGCTCTATCAGTGCTGTAGATAACAAGGGCCACGACTGACCCCTGCGGCCTGTCCTTCTCATAAGGCAACGCGGGTTCTACCCGTCTGTTGGCTAACGAGATGACGCCAATTGCATCCGAAAGCAAGCAGCGGCGGAGATGACTTTTTTGCAAAGGTTTATGAATGAACGGATATTCAGCATGAACGGGAGTACAGCATGTGCTGAAATATCAGTTCAACTGTACGGAAAGGATTGATTAACGGAATATAAGCGTAAACCTACCCAATTGTTGCCACAAAGCGCCGTATAGCGCCCTCCGGCGAGTGATCGCACACATTTATTAATGCATAATTTCATATCTGCCATGTTAATATGCATATTCCTGAGAGCTTTTCTGCGGTCAGGAGAACATCCGGCAAGCTGCCTGCCGATTGGCTTGCGTCCGCGATGTGGCTGCGCCTGAGTCGCAGTCCTCGGCCAGCAACAGCCTTGACGAGCGGTAAGCTGGCGC
Source organism: uncultured Hyphomonadaceae bacterium (assembly GCA_964467505.1). Classification (GTDB taxonomy): domain Bacteria; phylum Pseudomonadota; class Alphaproteobacteria; order Caulobacterales; family Hyphomonadaceae; genus UBA5336. The sequence continues at coordinate 23,883 of CAYXQV010000005.1, forward strand.
ATAACCACCAAGGCCCGGCTTGACGGGGCGATTAGCTCAGCGGGAGAGCACTGCCTTCACACGGCAGGGGTCACTGGTTCGATCCCAGTATCGCCCACCATACCGACTTGGTTGGTAGCCTGGTTGTTGCGCAACACCGCAACGATCAGGCAAGACCCGCCATATTGTGCATGTGCCCGGTCGCGCGTTAGCATGGCGCGATGCCCGATGATGCCAGCCCTGCCCCATCGAATACACTGATGCGCAAGCTGCCGCAATTGCAGTCGCTGCTGGAGACGCCTGCGCTTGCCCGCGTGATTGCGGGCAATGGCCAGGCCGCCGTGACGCATGCCGCGCGCGCCGTGCTCGATGCGCTTCGCCAGGACCTGCTGGCTGGACGCACGCAAACCCTGCCAGACTTTTCGGGTGAGGAATTTGCCGCGCAGGTCGAGGCCCGGATCGCGCGCGAGGGCCAGTCCAGCCTGAAACCCCTGATCAATGCGACCGGGGTCATCATCCATACCAATCTCGGCCGCGCGCCGCTCGCCCCGCAAGCGCTCGAGGCGATGCGCCGGATCGCCGAGGGCTATTCCAATCTCGAACTGGACCTGGAAACCGGCCGGCGTGGCTCGCGCCATGAGCATGTTGCCGGGCTTGTCCGTGAGCTGACGGGCGCGGGCGATGCACTCATCGTCAACAATTGCGCTTCGGCCGTGCTGGTCAGCCTCGCCGCGCTCGCCATGGGGCGCGGTGTCATTGTCTCACGCGGGGAGCTTGTGGAGATCGGCGGTGCGTTCCGGCTGCCCGACATCATTGCCGCAAGCGGCGCGCACCTGGCGGAAGTGGGCACCACCAACCGCACGCACCTGTCGGACTATGAAAAGGCCATTACCGATGACACCGCGCTCTTTCTGAAAAGCCATACGAGCAATTATCGCATTGTCGGGTTTACCGCTGCGCCGGAACGCGCACAATTGTGCGCTCTGGCGGCCCGCCATTCCATCCCCGTCATGGAGGACCTCGGCAGCGGCGTGCTGGTCGATCTGTCGCCTTTCGGGCTGGTCGACGAGCCAAGCGTCGCAGACGTGCTCGCCTCGCGCACAGACCTCGTCACCTTTTCCGGCGACAAGCTGCTTGGCGGCCCGCAATGCGGCATCATTGCCGGGCGCGCCGACCTGATTGCGCAGATCAGGTCTCACCCAATGATGCGCGCGGTACGGATCGACAAGCTTTGCCTCGCGGCGCTGGAGGCGACGCTGCAGCTCTACAGGCCACCCTTCGACCCGCTGCGCGATATCCCGGTCCTTGCGCGTCTGGCCACAGATCCCCGCAAGCTGCAGGCGCGCGCAGCACTGCTGGCCGACTGGCTCCGCGCCGATGGCGTGGCGGGTGTCAGCGTCTCGGCAACGCCGGCTCAGGCTGGCGGCGGGAGCCTGCCCGGCCAGGACCTGGAGAGTTTTGCCGTGACCCTTGATGCTCGGCCGCTTTCTGTCGACACGCTGAGCGCGCGGCTGCGCCAGGCTGACCCGCCGGTGATCGGCCGCGTGCGCCATGACCGGCTCCATCTCGACATGCGAACTTTGGCTGAGAGCGATCTGCCTGCCATTCGTGCAAGTATCGCATGGGCGCTCAAGCCATGAAGTCGCTGGCGCTGGCTGTTATCGGCCATGTCGACCATGGCAAGACATCGCTGGTGCGCGCGCTGACAGGAATGGACACTGACCGCCTGCCCGAGGAGAAAGCGCGCGGATTGTCCATCCTGCCCGGCTTTGCCTATCGTGACTTTCCTTCCGGAACCGTCGATTTTATCGACACGCCCGGCCATGAGGACTTTATCGCCGCCATGGTGTCCGGCACGGCGGGTGCGCGCGCTTTCCTGCTGGTGGTCTCGGCGGTGGAGGGCATTGCCCGCCAGAGCGCCGAGCATCTGGAAATCGCCGCCAGTCTCGCCATTGGCCAGGGCCTTGTCGCCATCAGCCAGTGCGACCGGCCAGATGCTCGCGCGCTCGGTGAACTGACAGGCGAGGTGGAGGCACTGCTGCGAGCACATGGCGCTGACGGCACGGAAATCGTGGCGTGTTCGGCAGGCGCCGATCCGTCAACCGGCGCCCTGGAAGCCGCGATTGACCGGCTGATCACCGCCTCCCCGCCAGCTGCCAGCCTGCCAGCCTCCTTCCTGCCCATCGACCGTGTGTTCAGCATTGACGGGCACGGCCTCGTCGTCACCGGCACGCTTTGCGGTTCGCCGCTGCATGTTGGCGCGCAAGCAGAATTGCGCCCCTCGGGACACAGCGCCGTGATCCGGGCCCTGCAGTCACGCGGCGAGGCGTGCGCGAGCGCAGAGCCGGGCACACGCGTTGCGGTCAACCTTCGCGGTGTCTCTCGAAGCGAGGTGGCGCGCGGGGGCGTTCTTGTCACTCCGGGATGTTTTCCCGCCTCACACCAGATCGACCTGCATGTCAGCATGGCTGCAAGCGCGCGCGCGGGCCTTGGGCACATGGACATGGTGCGCGCACTGTTTGGGGCATGCGCGCTGACGGCATCGGCGCGCCCGCTCGAGACCGAATGGATCGCCCCGGGCAAGAGCGGGCTTGTGCAATTGCGGTTCGAGCGCGAGGTGACGGCCTTTGCCGGCCAGAGATGCCTGCTTCGCCAGCTTTCACCGCCGGCCACGCTCGGCGGCGGCGTGATCCTCGACCCGTGCGCACGCGCCTTCCGGAGACGCGGCCGCGCAGTGACCCGCGCCCTGCATGGCGCACGCCTCGGCGACGTCTCAGCGATTGCCCGGGCCCTTGCCGAGGGTTCGCGCGGCGCTGGCGCCATTGATGATATTGCCCGCCTTGCCCGCACTCATCCCGCGCAGATAGAGCAGGCGCTCCCTGCTGGTTTCATTGCCCTTGGTGGGGGATACATCGCGCCGGGCGACGCCATCGACGCGCTCGAGCCTGAGTTCATCGACGCTGTCGAGACCGCGCATTCCACAGCTCCAGCCCGTCCTGGCGCGTTGGCAGGTGAACTGCGCAACGGTCTGCAGCGCAACTGGTCGCCCGCTCTCGTCGCCTTCGCCCAGCAAAGACTGGTCGGCCAGGGCAGGCTGGTCGCGCGCGGCGGTTTCCTCGCAGACCCGGCACATGACCCGGAAGCTGCATTGTCGCCGCGCGACAAGGCGCGTCTTGTGGAACTGGAACACACGCTGCGCGAAGGCGGCGCCTGCCCGCCCGAACCGGGGCAACCAGGCGCGGAAGGCAGCGAACCGCTGCTCGACCTGCTGGTCGCTGCGGGCCGCGCTGTCAGGCTGTACAATACGTCCCTGAAGCGCTCGATCGTCTTTCATGCAGACGCGATCGAAGCGGCACGCGCACGGCTCGCGGAGAAGTTTCCGCAGGGCCATTGCTTCACCACAGGCGAGGCGCGTGAAGCCCTGTCGACGACGCGAAAATATATCGTGCCGCTGCTGGAACATCTCGACACGCTGGGACACACGGTCCGTGAAGGTGACGCGCGCCGCCTGAATGCGGTTTGACGCGTTGGTGTGCGCGGTTAAGCTTGATTGCAGGCTGGAGGTGACTGGAGTCTGGTGGCTTCCCTGGTCTTCA
>CAYXQV010000006.1:0-25372 GCA_964467505.1 uncultured Hyphomonadaceae bacterium
GAGCACACCGGTTTCGGCGCGATGGAGATCGCCGGGCCCGTGATAGCCAAGGCAGCGGTCTGTGTTGGCCAGCAGGAGGCACTCATCCATGCGAGCGGGATCGAAGGCGCCGGCGAGCGCTTCAAGCGGCCCGGTATCGCCGGGCGCCCACAGCGCATCACTATTGAGGATGAAGACAGGGCCATCGCCCAGAAGCGGGCGTGCCTTTGCCAGCGCTCCGCCGGTTTCCAGCAATTGCTCCGTCTCGTCGGAAATCGTGATCTCGATATCATCGCGGCCTGCCAGCGCTGCCTCCACCTGCCCTGCAAGGTGGTGGACATTGACCACGGCCCGCTTCACGCCGGCATCGCAAAGCACGTCGAGAAGGCGATGCAGCATGGGCCGGCCGGCAAGTTCGACCAGCGGCTTGGGAACCTTATCGGTGAGCGGTCGCATGCGTGTGCCAAGGCCGGCAGCCAGCAGCATTGCGGTGTGTGGCATCGTGCTCATGCGCGCGCCTCCAGTATGAATGGCGCAGCCTCGCCGACAATGGCGCGCATCTCGGCCAGTGACGGATGGGCGAGATTGCCAGCCAGATGGGCCTGCTGGCGCGGCATGAAATCGAGATAGCGCGGCTTGGCGTCGCGATGGACAAGACGGGCGAACAGGCCGGTGATGCGCAGCGCATTGAGCGCGCCGATCACCGCCAGTCTTTCTGCAAAGGCTTCATGGCTGGTGCCGGTGGCATCAAGATAGTGGCGCAACACCGCCTCGACGGCCTGCGCTGACACGGGCCGGCGCGCATCCTGCACCAGCATGGCGATATCCCAGGCATCCCAGCCGATCACGGCATCCTGGAAGTCGAGCAGCCCGACACGGGCAATCCCTTCGCGCTGCGACAGCCAGATCAGGTTCTCGGCATGATAGTCGCGAAGGGTGAAGGCGCGCGGGAAGGACATGGCCTGCGCGATCAGGGCGTCGAGAGCGCTATCGAACTGCGCACGTGCGCGCTCGCCCAGTTCCACGCGCGGGTCGAAACGCGGCAGCCACTCGGCGAACAGTTCGCCATTCGTCTTCAGCGCCAGCGCGTCGAATTCCAGCAGCGGCCAGTTTTCGCCATGACCCCGGGCGGTCTCGGGCGGCGGGCTGCGATGAAGATGGGCCAGGGCGTCGGCTGCGCTCGCATAGGCCTGCGTTTCGGCGATCTCGCCGCGCTCGATCAGGCGCGCAAACTCACGCGCATGGCCGAAATCCTCGATCAGGGCGAGGCCCTCAAGCGTCGCATGGGCGTAGATCTCCGGTGTCGACAGGCCCCTGGCCGAAAGTTCTCCCGCCAGCGCGACGAAGGCATCGACCCGGGAGGCGGCCAGACGCGTCATCGCGTTCCAGCCAAGCTGCCGGCGGATCGTGTCATCGGCGCCCGGCGGGCAGGGGGCGTCCTCCACCGGCGGGGCATCCATCAGGATCGCACTGGCACCATCTTCGCGCATGAGACGTTCATAGCGGCGCGTCGAGGCGTCCTGGCCAAGCGGGGTGCGTGCGGCGCTGGCCCAGCCGGCCGTGTGCAGGAATGCCGCAATGCTCTCTTCACGAAGGTGGGAACTGAAAGCCATCAAGGCGCTCTTGCCAGTCATTTCCATGCGGTTCCAGATATGCGATGCGACCATTTCCCTGCGGTTCGAGCCTTACGTCAAGCCGCCAGGCCGGCAGGCTCTTGCCAGCATGCGCGGGCCATTCGACCAGGGCAAGGCCGTCTTCTGCTTCCTGCCAGCCGATCTCGACCAGTTCGCCGGCCTGCTGGAGCCGGTACAGGTCGAAATGCCAGACTTCAAGCCCCGGCGTCGGATAGGTCTGGACGAGGGTAAAGGTCGGGCTCACCACTTCGGTTTCGCACCCCATCAGGGCCGAAATCAGTCCGCGCGCCAATGTGGTCTTGCCTGCCCCCAGCCCCCCTTCGAGCGCGATCACGTCGCCTGTGCGCACAAGCGTGGCCAGCGCTGCGCCGAGCGCCCTTGTCTGCGTTTCGCTGGCGAGCGCCATCTCCTGTGTCATGAGGGCGCCCTGACCAGGACGAGATCATCGCGGTGGATGATGGCTGGCCGGCCTCGCCAGCCGAGCAAGGCCTCGATCTCATCGCTCTGCTGGCCGGCAATGCGCACGATGTCGCCTGACCCATAGGCGGTAACCCCCTTGGCGATGCGCTGGCCGGCAAGGTCGCGCACCTCCACCGCAGCGCCGCGCGCGAAGCGGCCTTCGACACGTCGCACGCCGACAGGCAGGAGGCTGGCGCCGTCGGCGAGCGCTGCGACGGCCCCGTCGTCGATGACCAGGGCGCCCTCCGGTCGCAGATGTCCGGCAAGCCAGGTCTTGCGCGCCCGCGCCGGATTGACGGGCGGACGTATCCAGGTCGCGCGGGCCCCGCCTGTCAGTGACAGGAGCGGTTGTTCCCGGTTGCCTATCGTGATCGCTGTTGCGCAGCCGGCGCCATAGGCGATCTGCGCGGCGGCCAGTTTCGTCGCCATGCCGCCCGAGCCGACGCCGGCTGTCATGTTCGCGCCGCCAGCCATTGCAAGATGAGCCTCGGTCAGTTCCGTCAATTCCGGGACATGCCGGGCGCCCGGGTGCTGGCGCGGATCGGCAGTGTAGAGCCCGTCCACGTCCGAGAGCAGGATGAGACAGTCCGCCGACACCATCTGCGCCACCCGCGCGGCCAGCCGGTCATTGTCGCCATAACGGATCTCATCGGTGGCCACCGTGTCATTCTCATTGATCACCGGCAGGCCGCCGGCCTCCAGCAGTGTTTCCAGGGTTGCGCGCGCATTCAGCCAGCGCCGCCGGTCTTCTGTGTCCGACAAGGTCAGCAGCGCCTGCGCGACGCGGATGCCATAAGCGGCGAAGGCGGCGCCGAGCACGCCCATCAGCAGCGGCTGGCCGAAAGCGGCTGCGGCCTGTTTCTCTTCAAGCCTCAGCCGGCGCGCACCTGCCGTGCCCGGCGGGTTGCGGCCCAGCGCGTCACGACCCAGCGCAATGGCGCCGGAACTGACCAGCAATATCTCCCGTCCGTCAGCGCGCAGCGCGGCAATGTCGCTGGCAAGCCGGCCCAGCCAGTGCGTGCGCGGCGCGCCATTCTCAGCGACCAGGGCCGATCCGGTCTTGACGACAATGCGTCTGGAAGTGGCAAGCGGTGTGTCCATCACAGGCTGCTCAGGGCATGATCGATGGCGTACGGTCAAGCCCGCAGGCCCGCCCGCGCTCAGCGCGATTCAGGTGACGGCGGGTCGGGCGCGTCGACAAGGAATTGCGCGCGCAGGGTCGCGATAGGCCTGTCGCGCTCGGTCTGCCAGGCTTCCGCGCGCACATTGGCCATGCGAGAGCCAAGCTTGACGATGCTGGCGCGTGCGAAAACATCCTGATCGCCGCGCCCGGAGCGCAGGTAATCAATGGTCAGGTCGATCGGTTTTGGCGGGCGCTCCAGCTGTGTTGCGAGAAACACTTGCGACATGGCGGCAAGCTCCAGGAAAGCGCCCATCGCGCCGCCATGGATCGCCCGGATGGCGACATTGCCCATCAACTGCTCATTGGCCGGCAGGATCGCCGTCATCTCGCCACCGCGAATGTCGCAGCGAAATCCGAGCGTCTGTGCAAATGGCACACGCGCCAGAAAGTCCTGCAGCGCTTCGGCCCGGCTCATCGTTTTTTCTCCAGCTCACGCGCCACCGCCGACAGCCCTCCCGAGCCCGGCGCCCAGCGTTTGGGATCATTCAGGGCAAATGCCCCCGAAGCCGTGGCGATGATCTTCTCCCGGTCGCCATGATAGGCCCAGGCATGGGTGAACGCGACCGAGCGGGTGACATGGTAGCATTCCGCCTCGCCGATAATCTCCTCGCCCTTCGTGGCCGGGCGCATGTAATCAATGCGCAGGTCGAGTGTCGCCATGGCGCGCACCTCGCTGAGCCGGGTGGCAATGGCCACGCCGCAGACATTGTCGAGAAGGGCTGTGATGACCCCGCCATGGATCACACCCGTGTCCGGGTCGCCGACAAGATCGTCGCGCCATGGCGCGGTGGCAAAGGCGCGCCCGCGCTCGACCCGCGTCACCAGAAAGCCAAGGAAATTGGCCCAGGGCACACCCTTCATCATCATGTGGGCGTGTTCCTGGATGACCTCCAGCGGGATGTTTCCATCATTTTCGGCCAGGCTGGTCTCCCTGAAAAATTGACGCGTGCGTCATCGTCGATACCATCCTTCCCGGCAAGAGCAAGTACGCACCGCCGCAATGGCGGGCCGACAGGGAGAAGAACGAGGATGGCATTTGACGACACCGGAAAACCGAAGACCTGCATTATCGGGGCAGGCTGTTCGGGCTTTACCATGGCCAAGCGTCTGAAGGACCATGGCTTGGCCTATGACTGTTTCGAGATGTCCGACGAGATTGGCGGCAACTGGTATTTCAACAATCCCAATGGCGCCTCGTCCTGCTATGAAAGCCTGCATATCGACACCTCGAAATGGCGGCTGGCATTTGAGGATTTCCCGGTGCCCGAAGACTGGCCCGATTTCCCACATCACAGCCAGCTTTTCCAGTATTTCAAGGACTATGTGGACCATTTCGGCCTGCGCGAGACAATCACGTTCAACACCAGGGTCGAGAAGGCTGAACGGCTGGCCGACGGGCGCTGGCGGGTGTCGCTCTCGACCGGCGAGGCGCGCGAATATGATGCGCTGTGTGTCGCCAACGGCCATCACTGGGACCCGCGCTGGCCCGATTATCCCGGTGAGTTCAATGGCTACCAGGTCCATTCCCACCATTATCGCGACCCGTTCGAGCCCTATGATTTTCGCGACAAGCGGGTGCTCGTCGTCGGTGCCGGCAATTCGGCGATGGACATTTCCTCAGAGCTTTCCCAGCGCCCGATAGCGCAGCGCCTGTTCATCTCGATGCGCCGCGGTGTCTGGGTGCTGCCGAAATACATTGATGGCCGGCCGGGCGACAAGGCCGTATTGCCCGCCTGGATGCCGGCCGGGCTCGGGCGAAAGCTGGCGCGTGCCAAGATCCGCAAGACCATCGGCAACATGGAGGATTACGGGCTGCCGCGGCCTGACCATGAGCCGCTGGATGCCCATCCGTCCGTGTCCGGCGAGTTCCTGACCCGTGTCGGGTGCGGCGATATCGTACCGAAGGGCGCGCTGGAACGGCTTGATGGCGACAGCGTTGCGTTCGCCGATGGCAGCCGCGAGACAATCGATGCGATCATCTGGGCGACCGGTTACAGGGTCTCCTTTCCCTTCCTTGACGACCCGGAACTGACGCCGGACGAAAACCGGCTTTCGCTGTTCAAGCGGATGATTCGGCCCGGCTATCGCAATCTCTACTTTCTCGGCCTTGCCCAGCCACTTCCCACACTTGTGAATTTTGCAGAGCAGCAATCCAAGCTCGTTGCTGCGCATCTGGGCGGAACCTATGAATTGCCGGGAAATTCCGAGATGGAAAGGGCGATCGCGTCCGATGAGAAAAAGTATCTGGGCAACTACTATGATGCGCCGCGTCATACCATGCAGGTTGACTTTAACCATTACGTCACAGACCTCATGACAGAGTTGAAGCAGGGGGCAAGGAGAGCAAAGGCCACTGCCTGAGATGACATTTGAAGATTTTGCCGAGCGTCTTGAGCCCTTCCGCCGCCTTGTCGTGCGCCGGAAAAACGATTTTCTGTGGACCGGCTGGCAGGACGCGGTCGAAGCGCTTGCCGATATCGATGCGACACGCGCAGCGCTGATCCTGGAGCGTCCTGAAGGCCGCAAGCGCGCAGTGCTGCTGTTTTCTTCCGACGGACCGCTCCACCGCCTCGCCATTGACAGCGGCTGGGAAGACGCATTCTGGCAGCATCGCCCGCAACCCCTGGACGAGCATGAACTGCACATGGCTACTTTCGCCTGATGTCGGCGGCTCGCCTCGCGGTTCTTGTGATAGCCTTAGGGTTGGTCGCGCGAGGCTGTGCTGGCGCTCCACCCGACATTCATGTTCCCCCGCCTGGGAATATGCCGGCGCCGGGAACGGCCGCAGCAACCGGCGACCTTGCCCTGCAGGGCCCCTACCTGCCCGATGTGCAGCTTCGTGTGTGCAACATGCAGGTCTCGAACGCGCCGCAGGTCGATCCGCGCGGGTGGGTCATCGATTTCGCGCCGCTTATTCTTGTGGAAAACCGTGTCATCCTCGCCGCTGCGCCAGCCAATGATGTCTGTATCAGCTCAGGTTTCGGGCCACGCTACGGGCGCCCGCATGAGGGGCTCGACCTGTTGTCGCAACCCGCTGCGACCGTCTTTTCGGCTGGCCCCGGAATTGTGCGTGAAGCGCGCACCGCGAGCGGTTACGGCCTGCAGCTGGTGATCGACCATGGCAGCGGCGTGTTTACCCGCTATGCTCATCTCGCCCGTCTTTCGCCCGGTATCGCAGAGGGGACCGAGATCGGTTTTGGCCAGCCGCTCGGCCTGATGGGGCGATCGGGCAATGCGACCGCGATCCACCTGCATTATGAAGTGCTGACAGGGACATGGGGGCCCAAGCGATCCTATGGTCTCGTCGCGCATGACCCACTTTCATTTCCCGCCTATCAGTGGCAGGACACCGGCTTCTGAAACGCGCCGGTGGACGGCAGCGGGCCGTGGCCGGACCTCCTGCCCGGCAAGGGTTAAAAGTTGACGCTGCGTCATACTTGTCGTCAATAGGTGTGGTAACTGATTTCGAAACCGGAGTGACGTGTTGGCCGAGCTGCTTGAGGACACGATTGGCGGGCGCCGCGCGCGGGCCAAGGCCGCCAACCGGGCGGCGATCCTTGATGCAGCGCGCAATGTGTTCGCGCGCAACGGCTATGAAGCCACGACCATACGCGACATCATACGCGAGACGGAACTCGCATCGGGCACCTTCTACAATTATTTCAGGTCCAAGGAAGAAGTGTTCGAGGCCCTGTCGGACCGCTCGACCCGCCGGTTCCGTGATGTGTTGGCCGATGTGCGCGCCGGGACGCATGATTTCGAGTCCTATATCCGGGCAGCTTTCCGCGCCTATTTTGCCTTTTTGCGTGATGAGCAGGAAGATGCGTGCAAGGACAGTGCGCAGCGCCACCTGCTGGCAGGTATCCGCGTCGACACACCTGAGATGCTCGCGGTTATCGATGAGGTTCGCGCCGACCTTGAGCGCCATTTCGAGACCGGGCAACTGCCCGCGCTCGACACCGGATACCTGACGGCGGCAGCGGTCGGAATGGCGCGGGAAATCGGAGACTTCATTCTGCGGCGCGACCTGCCCGACATCGACGAAGCCGCCGAGTTCGCCTCCAGATTGCTTTTGGCTGGCGTTGGCGCGCTGGCAGTGCCAGACTCCCCAGATTAGGGCGCGGCCATCTTGTCGCGAGGGAATGAAAACAAGGGGAGGGCGTCTCATGAGCCTGCAGTCCGCAATCGTTCGCACGATACTGAAGCTTCCGTCGGGATGGCTGGTGAAGATGTCCGGCGGCAAGCCTGTCGAGATCGGCGGGCGCACGCTTGATCCGCATTTCCAGTTCCTGGCACACGGCGCCGCCAGGCAGCCAGCGATGAGTTCGCTCACCGCCCAGGAGGGCCGCGCCGCCTCTGCGGCTGGCCTTGCCATGTTCGCCGCAAAGCCCGAGCCCGGTATCAGCTGGGAGGATTTCGCGATAGACGGCCCCGAACAGGAAATTCCGGTGCGGCTCTACCGACCGACGACGCAGGATCCCGGCGCGCCGATGATGGTGTATTTCCATTTTGGCGGCGGCGTGATCGGCGACCTGGAAACCTGCCATGCGTTCTGTACGATGATTGCCAGCACCGCCGGGTGCCCCGTCCTTTCGGTCGATTATCGCCTGGCGCCGGAACACAAATGGCCCGCCGGCCTTGAAGATTGCGAGGCGGCCTATGACTGGGCGCTCAAGCATGCCGGTGAGTATGGTGCACCATCGGGCGAGGCGGCCATTGGCGGCGACAGCATGGGCGGCAACTTCGCTGCGATCATCGCGCAGGAAGCAAGGCGTCAGGGCTGGCCGGCACCGCGCCTGCAACTCCTCATCTATCCCGCAATCGATGTCTCACAGCCCTCGCCCTCCCACGAGACCTATGGCGAGACCTATCCGCTCTCCAGCGACACCATGGACTGGTTCATGGACCACTACTTGCCCGGCGATGCTGACCGGGCCGACAAGCGAATTTCGCCCGGACAGGAAATGGACCTGTCAGACCTGCCCGCAGCCATCATCGTCACAGCCGGCTTCGACCCACTGGTCGATGAAGGCGCGGCCTATGCCAAGCGGCTGCAAGCGGCCGGCGTGCCGACGGTCTACAAGTGTCATGACAGTCTCGCGCATGGCTTTACGGCCTTTACAGCCGTGTCGCCGGTCGCAGATGCGGCCTGCCGCGAGATTGCCGGCCTCGTCGCGCGCGAATATGGCAAGTCTGCGCGCGCACGCACCAAAAGCTGATCCGGCCCGGCCCTTTGCGCTGGCAGGCTGTGTGTTACTGCCCGTCCGGCGTGCCAGGGAGCGGCGCGTCGGCCCGCCGGGCCTCGATATCGGCGAGCCAGTCTGTGCCGGACCATTGCCGGCTTGATGAAAGCAGCTGGGCAAGCTCGCTGTCGATGCTGACATTGAAGTCGAACTCGGCACCGCCCAGGACCTGGTCATTATGGCCCAGCAGGCGCGCGCGCAGGACAATATCCCCGGTCACGTCCCCGTCAGCCCCGATCTCCAGAACGCGGAAATCGAAATCTTCCAGCGCACGGAAGGCCAGCGCCACATTCTCATCCGTGCTGGAAGCCTGGTCGGCGATGCGTCCGGTATAGGACAGGCGCCCACCATTATCGTCGGCGACCAGCCGTGCATCGCGGATGAAGACATTGCCACCGCTGAACTCGACCGGGAAACGCCCGCTCACCGTGCCCTCCGCAACAAGTCCGGGGACTGACAATTCCTCGCTGAGCGCGCCCAGCGACGCGCTCTCGATGCGCACCGCGACCATGTTGCGCCCGCCCGCCACCTGCCAGATCGAGGGTTCCACGAACAGCTCGCCGCCGGCAAACGGCCAGCGCGCCGCCTCCAGCCGGGCCTCGCGGCCTTCCACCAGCTGGAAGCGGACCTCGCCAGAGTTCAGGGAGATCCCAGGATCGATCTCGGCGACCGTGAACACCTGCGCGGGCGGGGTCGAAAGTGGGAACAGGCTGTCGAACATGACGGTTGTGTTGACCCCGCGCACCCGGCTGAGTGCCAGCGTCTGGAACCCGAAATCGCGCAGGCTGGCCTGTCCCGTGCCGGTGACTTCGCCGCCGCGAATGCGGAAGGCGGCGCTTGCCGAGGCCTCGCCCTGCGCATTGGTGAAATAGCCGCGCAGGCGTTCTGACAGGTCATGGGGTTGCAGCAGGCCATCGCGAAACCGCAGCTGTTCGGTCTGGAAACTGCCGAACCCGTCAATCGCCGGAAATGCGAGCTGCAGATTTCCGCGCCCGATCAGCAGGCCGGTCCCGGCAAGGCGCAGCGGCGCACCGATCGACACGATACCGGCCTTCAGCTCGGCTTCAGCGCTGGCAAGGAGCGGCTCGAACACTGGATCCTTGCGCGGATCGGAAATGCGGACTGTCTCAAGCGTTGCGCGCCCCCCGGGCCCCTCGGCGCTGTCATTGAGCACGAAATCGCCGCTGGCCGCGGTGACATTGGCCGGGATGAGGCTGCCAGCAAGGGCGATGTCGCGCAACCCGCCTGCAATCTGCAGGGGACCCGGCCCCGCCGAGGCTTCCAGCGTCGGTGCCCGGGCGTCGATCTGCAGGGTTTCGCCACCGGTTTCGAGCCCGAACGCCAGGTTGCTGGCCGAAAGCCGCGTGTAAAGCCCGCCATCCATGACCCATTCGAGCCGGGCCGCTTCCATCGCGATATCGCCGCTGGCGCGGATGGTCGAGAATGGAAGTACGAGATTGCCGATGGAGACCACGCCCTCGGGATGGCCTCCGCGCTGTTGCAGGAAACGTCCGTCTTCCGGGCAAAGGGCAATGGCGACCTGGCCGAGGCGGACGGACTGGAATGTCGCGCCGGCCGTGTCGAGGCCGAGACAGCGCGCGCCACGCGTCTGGATCCGCCAGCCCTCGACGCCGCGCACCGCGTCGATCCCGCCAAACAGGGATGTGGCACTCAGCCGGGCGCCGGGCAATTGTCCGTCAATGGTCACGCTTCCCGAAGCCAGCGCCCTGAGCTGGTCGTCCCGGCGCGTATAGGCAAGGTTTTCCAGATCCAGTGCAATCGCGAGATCGTTTGCCTCGAAGCGGCGCATCACCAGGTTTTCCGCAATCAGTTCCAGCCCTTCCGGTGAGGACTGCAGCCGGCCAACCCGGCCGGACACGTCGAGCCCGCTCGCCTGGTGGCGAAGTGCGATATCGCCGCGCAGTTCAAACGTGCTGCCGGCAGTTTCGATCCAGCGTCCGTTTCCGAATGGCTCGATCCGTGCCGTCAGACCGTTTGCCGCGCGAAGGAGTGTGGGGCCAGCCCCGGAAAATGCCCAGTCGCCCGAAGCGGGCACGTCCAGCGCGACCTGCAGGCCGACGTCGAAATCGCCAAGCGCGTCATTCAACTGCTTTCCGATGACCTGCGCATGGGCCTGAAGCACCCCGTCAGTGGCCAGCGACCGGGTGATCTCGTCGCGCAGGGAAGGCGCAGCGGTGGTGGCCTTGAGCACGAGGCGCCCGTCGAGGGAGCCGGACCCGTCCGCGCCGATCACTGCCTGGCTGGTTGTCGCCACCTCGCCTGCCCGGTGGCCGCGATAATGCGCATCGCGCGCCTCGAAGGCGAGCGGGCCGGACAGGCCTGAACCGGTTGCGGAAAGATCGACATCAAGGCGTGCATCCTGTGCCGACGCATCGCCGAGCGCGGCGGCACCGGCCTCGACCGAGAAAAGCGCCTTGTCCACCGCTGCAAGAAGTGCGCGTGGCCCGGACATCTCGACACGGGCGACTTGCGCGCTGCCGCTCGTGCGCACGCCGGAAAGCTGGCCTGAGCGCCATGCGGCGCTGGCAAGCTCTCCCGACCAGTCCAACGCAATCACACCGCTGGCGTGCATCGGCGCCAGGCGCGCCTCGAGCCGTGCATCCTCGATCGCGATTTCGCCCAGCCGCGCCCGGTCGAGCTGCAGGCGTGCCTCGCCGCTGGCGCTGCCGTCACGGAGTCTCAGCTCGATATCACCGCGCGTCCATTCGATTTCACCCTCGGGCGAAGCCAGCCGGGCAGGAGAGATGTGCACCTGCGCCTCGATATTGTCGGCGCTGCTGGCCGATGCAGAGAAACTGCCCACCAGCCTGCCCGCCGGTGTATCGATTTCCGCGCGCCCGCCGGCAATCTCGATCTGCGGCCACTTGCCGGGTGGCGCGCCACTGTCTCCGGGGAGCAGTGCGGCGAGGCCATGGGCATTGATCATGTCTCCGTCATAGCGCACGCGCAGGACCGGCTGGTCAACCGACAGCGATGTCACCTGCGGGCGAAACAGGCCGGGCCACTCCAGCCCGATCGCGACCGGGCCGGTTTCAAGCGGCACCTCGCCGCCATTTCGGACCCGCAGCTGCGACAGGCCGATCGCACCGAACTGGACCTGCTCGAATTGCGCTTCGCAGGTCAGTGCGCGCTCCTGGCACCAGTGCGAGACAAGCCATTGCGCCAGGCGTTCGCGCATCAGCCAGCCCGCTCCGGCCGCCAGCAGGGCCGCGACCAGGAGCGCCGTGACCAGCCAGGCAAATCCTTTCCAGGCAGGTGCGCGCGAGGGGCGTTGCGTCTTGGACAAATCGGGCCACCGGTCAGCGAGTAGGGAACCACTTGCAATATAGCGCAGTTGTGCCGCTTGCGCTTTGTCGGCTTTTCAGGAATTTTAAAGCTGCGGGGCTTAATCCAGACTGAATGCGTCTATGGCGGATGGCGGTCAATCAGCGGAGGTCCTATGACAGGCACGCGGCATTCCCTCGATCCCAGGCCCGTATCGGGGTCCGGATCAAGGCAGGTCAGCCATTCCGCGCTGGCCTTCAGCGCCGTGATCGGTGCGGCCTTTCTTGTCGGCATCTGGGGCAGCCGCCAGTCGCCCGATGACACCCGTTCGCCCGTTTCGCCCTCACAGACCGCATCAACCCCCGCATCGCCTGCGCCTGCGCCGCCTTTGTCGCGCGAACAGCTGTGGACTGCCGACCTTGCCGCTCCGCAGCCGAGCGTAAAGGTCGCTTCAGGAGTACTGGCGCGGCGCGACACCATTTCCGACCTGCTCTTGCGCCTTGGCACAACGCCCGGCGATGCCCATGCCGCGCTGGCAATCCTGGAGGAAGCCGACCTGCTGGATGTGCGCCGCCTGCGCCCGGGGCTGAAAGCCACCGCGACGCTCGCACCCTCGCGTGATGACGCCGAAAATGCGAGCGACCGGCTGGTTGGCCTGAGCATCCGCACCGCGCCCGACCATTCAATCCTGGTGACAAGGGCGCATGATGGAACCTTCCAGGCTGCGCGGCTGGGTGCCCGGCTTGAGGCGCGGCCCCGCCGGGTCGCTGCTCAGATCGAGACAAGCATTTACCAGGCGGCGCTTTCTGAGGGCGCGGGCGACCAGCAGGTCGTCGATTTCGCAAGCATCTTTGCCTATGACATCGATTTCCAGCGGGAGATCCATCCCGGAGACCGTTTCGAGATCGTCTATGAGACGATGGTGGACGAACGAGGCCGACCGGTTCGCACCGGGGGGGTGATCTATGCCGCGCTGGATGGCAAGGCGCTCAAGCGCGGCTTTTACCGCTTCACCACGCCCGATGATGGTGTGGCCGACTATTATGATCGCAATGGCGAGAGCGCGACCCGGTTCCTGATGAAAACGCCGATCAATGGTGCGCGCCTGTCGTCGAATTTCGGCATGCGCCGGCATCCGATCTCGGGCTATTCACGCCTGCACAAGGGCACCGATTTCGCCGCCCCGACAGGTACCCCGATCCAGGCTGCCGGTCATGGCACGGTGGAACGCGCGTCCCGGTATGGAGGTTATGGCAATTATGTCCGCATCCGCCACGCCAATGGCTACAAGACCGCCTATGCGCATATGAGCCGCTATGGGCCCGGCGTGCGCAAGGGGCGACGCGTGCGCCAGGGCGATATTGTCGGCTATGTCGGCTCCACCGGGGCCTCGACCGGCCCGCACCTGCACTATGAAGTCTATATCAATGGCAAGCCGGTGAATGCGATGACGCTCGACCTGCCGACCGGGCGCAAGCTGGATGGCGAGATACGCGACGCATTCGACACCCATCGCCGCGAGATCGACGCAGTGCGCCGCGAGCTTGGAGCGCAGGTTGACGTGGCAGGCGGCGGCAGCGTGACGGCAGGCGGCGGGCGGCCCTGACAGGCGCAGCGCAGTTTCACGCCATCTTGCGCGACAGCCAGGTGATGATGTCGGCAAAGACTTCATCAGTACCCGGCTCATCGAGAATCCAGTGGCCATTGTGGGGATATTCGAGATAATCGCCCGGCACGCCGGCGCGCGCATATTTGCAGGCAACCTTGCGCACACCCCTGACCGGTGTCGCCCGGTCGCGCCGCGAACCAATCGTCAGTGTGGGAACATCCACCTTCGCCTCGTCTATGCCTGGCGGACCGAGCAGGTCGCGATAAACCTGGCCGCTGTCGAACAGGGCATCGCGGTAGATCGCTGCGTGGCGCTGCGTTTCAACCATGTTGAGCACGCCCCATGAAAACCCCTTCGGACCAAGCTTTACTGGCGTTCCCGGCAGCTTGCGCATCCCGACCTGAATGACTGACCAGAATGTGCGCAGCACACGCGGGTCATTGACGCGGGCCCCGGCCGGTGATGCCGGGGTCAGGAACACTGCAGCCTCGACAAGGCCGCGCTCGGCGAGTTTCTGGGCGATGAGCCCGCCCATGGAATGGCCGATCACGGCGGGCCTGCGCCCTGTTTTCGTCGCAAACTGTCGGGCCTGGGAGGCCATCTCCTCGATATAATCGGCAAGGCTCAGGCGACCCAGCGTTTCTGGCGGATGGTGGCGCTTGCGCTTTTCGGGGGACAGTGTCGGCGCCTGGCATGTGAAACCGGCTGCTTCGAACAGGGGAACAACCCTGTCCCAGACCGTTCCGGCGCAGCCGACGCCGTGTACCATCAGCAGGCTCTTGTCCATGGCGTTCATTCCTTGTGGGGAGACCTGTCCTGGGGTGGTGCGAGCGGGTCGGTCCAGCGCGCAAAGCGCCGCACGACCTCTTCATAAACCGGTCGCTTGAACGGCACGATCAGGTCCGGGGTCTGCGAAAGCGGTGCCCAGCGCCAAGCGTCGAATTCGGGTGTGTGCCGGTCAAGCCGCACATCACTGTCGGAGCCGCGAAAGCGCAGGGCGAACCATTTCTGGCGCTGGCCGAGATAGGGTCCGCCCATGCGACGGCGCAGCTCGACGGGAAAATCATAAAAGAGCCAGTCGCTGGTTTCCTCCAGCACGTCCACGAGTTTTTCGGCGACCCCGATTTC
Source organism: uncultured Hyphomonadaceae bacterium (assembly GCA_964467505.1). GTDB lineage: Bacteria > Pseudomonadota > Alphaproteobacteria > Caulobacterales > Hyphomonadaceae > UBA5336. The sequence goes on from CAYXQV010000006.1 coordinate 14,521, forward strand.
CTCTTCAAGCTCGCGCAGCGCTGCGACATCGGTGGCTTCGCCGGGATCGACGCCGCCTTGCGGCATCTGCCACTGGAAGGCCCCGCGTCCATTGATGCGGCGCCCGACAAAGACATGGCCTGCGCGCGAGAACATGGCGAGGCCGACATTGGCACGGTAGCGTTCCGGGTCGCGGATCAGATCGGTCATGCGTGTTGTGATAGACCCGATCAGGGCAGTGAGCCAGTCCCGCCGGGCGCTGCGGCGACATCGACCGATGGCTGCGGGATGTCCGGCACTGCATGGATCGATGAGGCGGGCGCCAGCAGGATGCCCTTGTCGGCAAGCTCGTCGGTCCATTCCTTCAGGATGTCGATGGTCAGCGGATAGGCGATCGCGGTCCCGAAGGCGGTGCCATTGGCCCGCGCGGCCGATTCCAGCGCCATGAGATGGTCCTTCATCGCATCGGCATCAATCCGCGCATCGATGACGAGGTCAGCCCCGGCATAAAGCGTACCGGCCTTGCCGGCCTGCGCCTCGATCACCGAGCCGGAAAGGCTGCCATCCTCGACAAAGGCGAGACCGCGGCTGGAAAGTGCCTCCAGCATCGGGGCGACCGCAGCTGCATCGGTGGCGAATTTGTCGCCCTGATAGTTGATGACACCATAATAGCCGCTTGCCAGAGCCAGCACCTGCTCAAGATCGGCGATATTTGCGTCCGCATTGCCAGCGGTCGTGAGGGTGTTGGCATGCGGGCGCACACGGCCATGGTCATAGGGCTCGAGCGGCAGTTCGATCAGGACTTCGTGGCCATCCGCACGGGCCCGGCGCACCCAGGTCTCGAGGCCGCGCGCATGCGGGGCAAACGACAGCGTGACCTCGGCGGGGAGTTCCTCGATCGCATTGATCGTATGGGTATAATTGATCCCGAGACCGCCCAGCACAATGGAAATCGTCGGCTGGCCGCCGCGATTGTAGAAAGGGCGGGCATAGGCGTCGGCGGGCCGGCGCCCATCCTCGGCGATCCTTGGCAGGCGGCCGGCAGCCGACGCCTCGTAAAGGCCGGCTATCGGGGCGTCTGGCAGGCTTTGGAGGGCGTCGAACTCGCTCAGCGCCTCGCCGGGCATGACCTCGCGGCCATTGATCCGCACGCCTCGCGCAGGCCGGTTCTCGGTGTCGCCGGGTCCGGTCTGATGCGGGTATGCCTCCGCGCGCAGGGGCACCTCGCGCCCGGATACGTCAAGGTCGGGCACGTTAAGGCGCGGCTCGGCGCGCTCGCCCGCAGCCAGCGTCAACGCGGCAACCTGCACGCGCGCGGTGTCCTGTCCATCGATCCTGCGCTTCAGGCCTGGCGGTGTCGCAGGCAAGTCGGTCTCGAACAGCGAGACGAGCTTGACCGGCCCGGCATCCTGCGGGTCGCCGGACAGATGAATGGCGCCGACTGCCAGCCCGCCAAGTGTCGAGAACAGCGCAAGGCTCATGGCGGAGTGAAGTAGACCTGTTCTAAGCGCTGAAGGCGCCTCATCACGTCGCGCAGACATGAACCACCTCTTTCAATTTCAAGGCAAATCAGAAACCTGTTCGTGCGCCCTGACCAGTTAACAAGCGACAAAGAACTGAAGCGCGAGACCAGATCAGCGCAGGATTTGCCCGCGCAGATGACAGGGCCAGCATGAAAAAGCGCCCCGGCCTCGCTTGCGAAAGGCCGGGGCGCTGGAACATGTCGCCGGGATCAGAAAGGCGCAGGTCAGCCGCGCTCGACGCACATCGCGATGCCCTCGCCGCCGCCGATGCACAGCGAGGCGACGCCCTTCTTCACATCGCGGTCTTCCATGGCGGCCAGCAGGGTGATCAGCACCCGCGCGCCAGATGCGCCAATCGGATGGCCCATCGCGCACGCGCCGCCATTCACATTGACGATGTCATGGGAGATGCCGAATTCCTTCATCGCGATCATCGGCACGACCGCGAAAGCCTCGTTGATTTCCCACAGATCGACATCTCCCTTTTCCCAACCGGCTTTTGCGAGCGCCTTCTGCATTGCCGGGACCGGGGCGGTGGTGAACTTTTCCGGCTCGTGGGCATGGCTGGAGGAGGACACGATCCTGGCAATCGGCTTCAATCCGCGCTTTTCAGCTTCCGACTGGCGCATCAGGATCAGCGCGGCCGCGCCGTCCGAGATCGCCGAAGCGTTTGCCGCGGTGACCGAACCGTCCTTGGAGAAGGCGGGCTTGAGGCTCGGGATCTTGTCGGGACGCGCGGTGCGGGGCAACTCGTCGGTGTCGACCACGGTGTCGCCCTTGCGGGTCTTGACCGTCATCGGCGTGATTTCGCGCTTGAACCGGCCCTCTTCGGTGGCCTTCTGTGCGCGCGACAGTGTTTCGAGCGCGTAGGCATCCTGCTGCTCGCGGGTGAACTGGTATTCGCGGGCAATCTGGTCGGCGAACAGGCCCATTGGCGTGCCAGCATAGGCATCGGTCAGCCCGTCAAGCGCCATGTGGTCCTTCGAGGTCAGGTCGCCATATTTGTGACCCTTGCGCACATCCAGAAGGTGCGGGGCATTTGTCATCGACTCCATGCCGCCAGCAATCACGATGTCGGACTGGCCCGACAGGATCGAGGCAGTGCCCATGATGGCGGCCTGCATGCCCGAGCCGCACATCTTGTTGATGGTGGTTGCTTCGAGCCCCTTGTCCTGATCGGCCTTGAAGCCGGCCTGGCGCGCGGGTGCCTGGCCCTGTCCGGCTGGCAGGCAGTTGCCCATGATGATTTCATTGGCTTCGCCGGGTTTCAGGCCCGCTTCCTCTGCCGCAGCCCTGATCGCTGCAGCGCCAAGCTCATTGGCGGAAAAACTGGCAAGATCTCCGAGAAGACCTCCCATCGGGGTGCGGGACATGCCCACAATGACAACCGGATCGTGTTCAGCCATTTCGCGTTCTCCTATCAGTGCACTTGGCGTGCCTTAACTGCGTTCCTATTGAAGCCTCCGAGCGGGCATTTGGTCAAGTGCGCCGAAAGTCAGGTGCGCGCGAGGTGGGCTGGCCCTGCGCCGGCCTTCAGCGCACACTGGCGGGATCCATGCCATCGAGTTCGATCGCTGCCTCGATGATGTCGTCGATCGCCTCGTCGATGTCGTCATGTCGGCGCAACTTGACATGGCGCAGCGTCTTGCCGGTGCCTTCGATGCGGGAAAAGTCCTGCGCAAGGTGTGCCCCCGACCAGAGCTGCAGGTTACAGTGCGAGACATGGGCGACGACTGACACCACCCGCTCGTTTCCTGTCCAGCAGGGATGGCCGCGCGCCATCGACACGCCCAGATGCGGGCCGATTTCACCGATCCGCCGGCACAATTCGTGCGCAATTTGCGAAACCTCACCCGTCAGGCCAGCGAAATAGGCCTTCACAGCATCTTCCGATGTCATATGCCCCTCCTTCTGAGAGCCCCTCAAGGATCAGCAAAACCGATTGCGGCCAGCGCCGCAACACGGAATATCCCCTTCGGCCATCTGATCCGTAAGCTGATCGTGGGCGCGTTCCGCTTATATTCCATGAGTACGGCTCGCATCCCGGGCCTTATACCAAGCTGCATGGATCGAAACCGATCCTTGCAGCGCCGGGCAAGCGCGACTGCGCGTCGGCGCCCCATGCGCCGTACCCGCGGATGAATCCTCATCCGCGCTCACTATTATCAGGAGTGCTTGCCGGCGCGCGCGCCATGGCTTAGCCAGTGTGCATGCGCGGGTTTTTCCTCACCGGAGTGCTCATTGTGTTGTCTGCGTGTGGTGACACCGCCGCGCCGGCCGCCTCACAAGCGCGCGCCGCGCCGGCTGTCACGCCTGTTCAGCGATGCATCAACCTGTCCAACGCGCTCGAAGCGCCGCGCGAGGGTGACTGGGGCTACCGGGTGAGCCGCGAGGATCTTGTGGTGATTGCGCAGGCCGGCTTCGACACGGTGCGCCTTCCGGTGCGTTTTTCCGGTCATACAGGTGGCGAGCCGGCGCACATGATCGCGCCCGAACTGCTGGAACGGGTCAGCGAGATCGTGGGCTGGGCGCAGGCAGCGGGACTGTCGATCATCATCGATGTCCACCATTTCGAGGAGATCAATACCGATCCTGTCACCCATTCCCCGAGGCTGAAGGCGATCTGGCACCAGCTTTCGGAGCATTTCCGCGATGCCCCCGATACGGTCATCTTCGAATTGCTCAACGAGCCCCACGCGCAGCTGACGGTGCAGCGAATGGACCGGCTGAACCGCGAACTTCTGCAGCTTGTCCGCCAGCGCCATCCCGACCGGTGGGTCATTGTCGGCAGTTCGCAGTGGAATTCACCCGATGCCTGGCTCGACAGCGATCCGCCGCGCGACCCGCGCACCTTGCAGACCATTCATTACTACGCGCCCTTCGAGTTTACCCATCAGGGCGCGACCTGGCTGGACAAACCGCCGGCGCTCGGGCGCAGCTGGGGCAGCGCGGCGGACCGCGCGGTCCTGTCTCGCGATTTCGACCGGGTGGAGGCGAAGCTGGAGCGTCTCGGCCTGCCGATGCTGGTTGGTGAGTTCGGTGTCCACCGGGAGGTGCCCGTCGCATTGCGTGCGCGCTGGACGCGAGCGGTCAGGCGGGAGGCCGAAGCGCGCGGCATGGGCTGGTGCCACTGGGGATTTGCCAGCGCGTTTCGCGCCTATGACCCTGAAACCCGGGACTGGATCGCCGCCATGCGCAGCGCCTTGCTGGACGAGTGATCAGGCCCCTTGCCGGGCAGGGTCCGGCCAGTCGAGGGCCGTGCGCAGTGCGTCGATCTGCGCGAGCTTCTCATTGAATGCGGACCAGTCATCCTGCGCGGCGATCTTCGCCCAGAGCGCCTCGATCTCGTCAATCACCAGGCTGACGGGGGCGTTCCCTTCGAAATAGCCCGCTGACAATCGCTCCGGACGGTCGGGCGTGCGTGCGAAGAGCCCCTCGCGCACCGGGGCGAAACTGTCGGCGCGATAGAGGTCGGCCTGCGGGCTGGCGGCGGCGCGCGCCTGGCTTGCCTGCCCGGCGAACCAGTCGAAAAAGGTCTGCGGCCAGTCGGCCCCGCTTTGCGTCATCCAGGCATAGAAGACCTGCAGGAAACCGAGATCATCGCCTAGCGAGGCACCATCCTGCAGGCCGAGCAGGGCCAGGGTGTGGCGCGCAAACGCCTTCTGGTAGGCCGGCTCGAACACCGACAGCGCCCGTGAAAGCGCGTCGGCCTCGGCCAGCAGCGTCATCGCGCCGCCGAGCTGTTGCAGCGCCCAGAGCCCCTGGGCAGGCTGGCGGCCAAAACGGTAAAGCCCGCTTTCATCGAAATAGGCTGCAACAAAATTCGGGTCGGAGACCGGCAGGAAGCGATAGGGTCCGAAATCGAATGTCTCGCCGGTGATGTTGAAATTGTCGGTGTTCATCACGCCATGCACGAAGCCCGCAGCCATCCAGCTTGCGATCATCTTCGCGGTCGCCTCGCAGATCCGTTCGAAAAGCGCAGCGGTCTGGCGCGCCATGTCGGGATCGCCAGCTTGCGGGTGGTAGTGGCGCACGCAGTGATCGACCAGCCGGGCCATGTCCGCGGTCGCATCATGATAGGCGGCGCGCTGGAAAGTGCCGAAGCGGATATGGCTGTGCTGGAGGCGCACCATCACGGCCGAGCGCGTCGGGCTCGGCTCGTCGCCGCGCCACAGCGGCTCGCCGGTTTCTATGAGGGAGAACACACCTGACGTGTGCACGCCCAGCGCTTCGAGATAGCTCGCCGCCAGCACTTCGCGCACCCCGCCCTTCAGGGTCAGCCGCCCGTCTCCCTGGCGCGAATACGGGGTCTGTCCCGACCCCTTCGTGCCAAGGTCGAGAAGGCGCCCGCCCGGCCCGGCGAGCTGGGCGAACAGGAAGCCGCGCCCGTCACCAAGCTGGGGATTGTAGGTGCCGAACTGGTGGCCATGATAGCGAAGCGCGAGCGGGCGGGGCAGATTGCCGGGCAGCGGCTCGAAACGCGCGAAATGCGAGACCCATTTTTCGTGCGACATGTCAGCAAGGCCGACCGTTCCGGCCAGGCGATTGTTGCGAAAGCGCAACACGGCCTTGGGAAAATCAGCTGGCTCTACCGCATCTGCGAACGCATCGGCGACCTCCAGTATGGGGATATCGACCATCGGAACTTCCCGTCTGAGTCTGAGCGACCCGGAATATGGGGATAAAACGACGCCGCGAAAGCCAGATTCCGCAGCATCGGCAATTTCTTCTGCCGATAGCGAGGTCTGAGCGACCGAAAGAACGTTTTGTTCAGACTATTCTGTTTCTGCGCAACCGGCTTTCATTTCGTGAGTGAACGCAAACATAGACGCTATCGTGCTGCGTCGCAGCACAGTTTCTGCTTTTCAATTGAGATTGTGACGGTAGTCTGAATGCGACAGTTCAATGTCAGCAATAGAATGACCGCGTCGAGACACGCAGCATTCAAGGGAGAGAGTAACGTGAAAACCAGTCAATTCCTAGTCTATTCGGCGTCGGCGCTTGCCCTTGCGGCAGGTAGTGTTGCCCAGGAGGGTGATAGCGAGACGCTGCGCCAGGAAAAGGTCGTCGTCACCGGCTCGTATATCGCTGGCTCGGCAGAAGACGCGGCCCTGCCTGTTGATGTGCTGACGGCAGGTGACCTGCGGCTTGAAGGCAGCCCCACCATAACCGAGCTGATCCGCAATCTCGGCGTCTCCTCGGGCGTTGACGGCCAGACCAACCAGTTTGGATCGAACGGTCTTGAGGGCACATCGAACGTTAACCTGCGTGGGCTTGGCCCAGGCCGGACGCTGGTCCTGCTGAATGGGCGGCGCCAGGTTTTCTCACCATACGCGATTGGTGAGCAGGCGCAGCTGTTTGTTGACACCAACATGATCCCCACCGCCGCGATCGGACGTGTGGAAGTGCTCAAGGACGGCGCTGCCGCGCTTTACGGTTCGGACGCCATCGCCGGCGTGGTCAACTTCATCACCCGCAACGATCTGGAAGGCCTCGAAGTCTCGGGCTCCTTCCAGACCTTTGATGGCTCGGACGGCGATTATGACCTGTCTGCAGCTTATGGGTTCCAGGGCGACAACTGGAACCTCCTTGTCTCGGGCGGCTACCATTTCCAGAACGAGGTTGGCCTGATCGAGAAAGACTGGGCAACGCCGACCTTCGAGGAAAACCAGGTTGCCGGCTTCTCGACCATCGGCAATCCGGGTTCCTTTGTCGCCACACCGAATATCGGTATTGGCAGCCAGCTCGGCTCGCCTCTTGCCTTTGCCAATCCTGATGCGGGCTGCGAGACCGTTGGCGGAACAGATGGCGGGGCGGTTTGCCGCTTCCAGTTCACACAATTCGACAATCTCGCCGAGGAAGAAGAGCGCTTCCAGATCTACAGTGAACTCAACCGCGAATTTGCTGGCGGAATCGAGTTCCATCTCGAAGGTCTTTATGGCAATTCCGATGTGCCGGAATGGAAGACCTCACCATCATACCCACCGCAGGCCCTTTTTGACCAGATTGTTCTCCCCAACCATCCCGGACTGGTCCAGTTCGTGGCGGACAATCCGGAATGGGCGGCTGAGACCTTCACCGATTTCAATCCGCTCGGCGCTGGCGGCGCACCGGTTCCCAACGGTCTCGACCCGGCCACGACGCCGTTGCTGTTCTTCGGCCGTTCCTTCGGCTTTGGCGGCTTTCCCGGCACCGGCGGTGCACAGGAAGGCAGCCGGGAGCACGAAACCTACCGGTTGGCCGGCTCTCTCAAGGGCGACTTTGAAAGCGGCGTCAACTGGGATCTCGGCCTCAGCTGGGGCCGCACTGAAGGCCAGCGGGTCACCAACGACACTTATATTGCGGGTTTCGCCAATGCCCTGCAGGGCTTTGGTGTGTGTACCGACCCGGAAACCGGTTTCGATCCGGCCACGGGCACATCGCCGCTGGCAGCCGGGTATACCGGCACCCTCACGGCCGGTCAGGGCGTCTGCCAGTATTACAATCCGTTCTCTAATGCCATCGCTGCAAATGCAGTGACCGGCGAGGCCAATCCCGGTTTCGTGCCGGGGCTGGAAAACAGTGTCGAACTGGCCGAATGGCTGACCGATGGCAACGGCACCGATGTGACCTCGGAATTGATAGTGCTTGATGGTGTCATGTCGGGGCAGAGCGGTATCCAGACATCGGGTGGAACCATCGGCTGGGCTGCCGGCTTCCAGGTTCGTAAGGAAGACTATGAGGTCGTTCCGTTCGAAGTGACCGATCTTGCCCTGTCGCCCGGACCGGAAGGCAATGGACCTTTCTCCTTCCTTGCGGGCACAAACGCGTTCGATGACGACCAGACCATCTATGCCCTTTTCGGCGAATTGCAGGTGCCACTTTACGACAATCTGGATATCCAGGTGGCCATGCGGTTCGAGGATTATGGCGGCGCGACCGGCTCGACCTTCGACCCGAAATTCGCGGCGAAATGGCAAGCGACCAATGATCTGGCCTTCCGTGGTTCTGCCCAGACCTCGTTCAAGGGGCCGACGCTGAACCAGTTGTCCGGGCGGAACACAACCCTGCAATTCCTCGCCCCAACCGGCGCGTTCAAGGCGATTGACACAAGCGGCAATCCTGACCTCAAGCCGGAATCGGCATTCAGCTTCAATCTTGGCGCGATCTACCAACGCGGCGGCTTCTCAGCCTCGATCGACTATTATGATTTCGATTTCACCGACCCGATCATTGTTGAAGACTTCAATGATGTCGTGAACGCCTCTCTGGCGGCGCTCGGAGCTGGAGAAACCGATGCGGCGATCCTGTCGCGTGTCACCTTTGACAATCCCGACACGCCAACAGCTGCAACAATCTCTCGCGTGGAGACCTTCGTCACCAATGGCCCGGATATTCAGACATCCGGCTTTGACCTTCGGGCAGAGAATGTCTGGGAGAATGTCTTCGCGGGCGGCGATTTCAGCATCGGCGGTGATGCCACCTACATCATCGAGTATGAAGTTGGCGATTTTGACATCGAAGGCACGCTGATCGAGGGCGGTGACCGGGCGGGACAGTTCAACCGTTCGAACTTCTCGCGCTCCCTGCCGGAACTGAAGGCCAATGGCTTTGTCAATTTCGCAGCCGGGCCGCACAATCTGCGGGCGGTTGTCCGGTATATTGACAGCTATGAGGATGAGCGCGGCGACATCACCCCGCTGAACAATACCGACAATAGCGAGATTGACAGCCAAACCACGCTCGACCTGTTCTACAACTGGGATTATGAGCCGCTGGACCTCAATGTCGGCCTGTCAGTGGTCAATGTCACCGATGAGGATCCGCCGATCACGCAGTTCGACACGGTCTATGACCCATGGACCCACAACCCCTTCGGTCGCACGTTCAAGATCTCCGCGACCAAGAAGTTCGGTCTCGGCCAGTAAGGCCGGATCGCCAACCAGTCAGGAAAGGGCGGTGCTCCGGCGCCGCCCTTTTTTTGTGGTGTCGCAGGCAGGCCGCCCTTCGACTTCGCTCACCGATGAGGCTTCGAGACGCGGCCGCGCCGGGGCTCAGTCCTCGCCCACGCTCAGCGCGCCGAGTGCCCGGCCGACCACTTCGCCGGCGGCATGGATGGCATCTCGCGCCGGGAAGGAGACGGCGGTGAGGTTCATGAAGCCGTGCACCATGCCGGGATGCTCGCGCACCGTGACCGGGACACCGAAGCTCGCCAGCTTGTCGGCATAGGCCCGGCCCTCATCTTTCAGCGGGTCCCAGCCACACAGCACGAAATGCGCCGGCGGCAGGCCGCGAAAATCCGCCTCGTCGGCAAACAGCGGCGAGACACGTGGATCCATCCGGTCGGTCTCGTGCTCCAGATAAGCGTCACGGAAATAGTCGAACAGGTTGGGCGACAGGAAGAAGCCGCTCTCCTGGAATGTCATCGGCTTGGTGCGGATATCGATGAACTGCACCAGTGGATAAGCGAGCAGCTGGAAGGCCGGCATCGGGCCGGATGTGCGGTTCATCTGCTGGCAGATAAAGGCCGCCAGGTTTCCCCCCGCACTGTCACCTGCGACGGCGAGACGCTCCGGGTCGAGTGCGAAATATTCCGCGCGCCCGATCATCCAGTGCCAGGCGGCCTCGGCGTCATCATGCGCGGTGGGAAAGCGATGTTCGGGCGCCAGGCGGTAATCGACCGAGAGGACACGGCAGCGCGAGGCATGCGCAAGACGTCGGCAGATCACGTCATGGCTGTCGAGATCGCCAAGCACGAAGCCGCCACCATGATAGAAGACAATGCCTGGCCCCGCGCCGATGCCGGCGCCAAGCGGGGTGTAGAGCCTGCCCTTCAGCGTGCCCTCTGCGCCATCGATCGGCAGGGTCGAAATCTCGGCCATTTGCGGGGCATCGGCCTCGATTGCCCGCGAGGCGCGGTAAAAGCTCTGGCGCAGGCGCTGGGTCGATTGCGACCAGTCCAGCCCCGAAAAGTCGGGCACCTGCACGTCCGGCAGTTTCAACCCGGCCAGGAACCGGCGGATGGTCTCGTCAATCGCCATGGGATGCAGAATGCGCCGGGCGCGCGCCGCTGCCAAGATGGTTTCTCCGCTTCAAGTGCGATTGAAGGGCGGCGCCTGCCCGGTGCGCCCGCATGGCGGTTGAAAAAACCGTGACTGGCAAACACGCCGGCAATGCGCGATGGGCGTGGCTTGCGCGTTTTCGAAGGGATCCCGATCATGCAGACTGTGTCACTGCGTCAGGGCCTGGCGCTTGGTGCGCTGGCGATGGTCGCTTTCGCGGCAAATTCACTGCTCGCGCGTCTCGCACTGGCCGAGGATGGCGCAGGGGCGTGGGGCTTCAGCCTGATCCGCATCCTGTCGGGCGCGCTG
>CAYXQV010000007.1:0-24851 GCA_964467505.1 uncultured Hyphomonadaceae bacterium
CGCCCGACACAGGCAATCTCGCTGACCGTGCCCGCGCCTGAGCGCGCAATCACCAGATGCGCCGCCGCGAGGCGCTCCGGCATGTCCGAGAAGAAGGTGTCAATCTCCGCCGTAATGCCTGCATTCGCATAGCGTTTCACCGTCTCGGCGACCTGTTCCTCGCGCACCTGCTGGACCACGGTGAGGCGCGAGGTGATCGCATCGGGCAGATGATTGCAGATCGCCAGCGGCAGCGCCTCGCCAAGGATGCGCGCGCCCTGACTGCCGCCGGTGATCAGGATGTTCAGCGGGCCGCCGGGATCGGGAAATGGCGTCTCGCGCATCGCAGCAATCGGCGCACGCACCGGATTGCCAAGCGGGACATGGCGCGCGCCCGCCGGCAGCCTGTCGAGCCGCGCAAACCCGCTGGCCACCGCGCCGGCATGGCTGGCAAAGCGCCGGTTGACCCGGCCAAGCACGGCATTCTGTTCATGGATCAGCAGCGCCACACGCCCCCGCCGCCCCGCCGCCAGTGCCGGAAAGGCCGGATAGCCGCCAAAGCCCGCCACGAGGCTGGGGCGATGCTCACCGATCAGCCGCGCCGCCGCGCCGATGCCGGCATTCAGCTTCATCAGCGCGGCTGGCAGTGTCCACGGCTTGCGCAGGTTCGGGCTGGCCGCCTGCACCGCCTGTTTCCAGTCAGCGGGGAAATTTGCGCCATAGCGCAGGCCGCGATCATCGCTGACAAGGCCGACGGCCCAGCCGCGCGCGCGCATTTCGTCGGCAAAGGCCGCCGCCGGGAACATGTGCCCGCCGGTGCCGCCCGCGCCGATCATGACAAGCGGTCTGGCAGTCATCGCGGCCTCCTGTAGGATTTGGGACGGCGAACAAGCGCCAGGGCAAAACCAAGCGTGATCGCCGTGCCTGCCAGTGAAGAGCCACCATACGAGATGAATGGCAGGGTCATTCCCTTGGGCGGGATCAGCGCGACATTGACGCCGATATTGATCACGGCCTGCAGGCCGAACAGCGCAAACAGCCCTGTTCCCGCCGCGCGCACATAGGGGTCACCATTGCGCGCGGCCAGCAATATGCCGCGAACGGCGATGAAACAGAACAGACCCATCAGCGCGAGCGCCGCGAACAATCCGTATTCCTCCACCATCACCGCGAAAATGAAATCGGTATGCGCGTCAGGCAGGCTAGCCTTGACCGTGCCTTCGCCCGGCCCCGCACCCATGATTCCGCCGCGCGCAATGGCCTCTGCGGCCTTGTCGATCTGGTAGGTGTCGTAAGCGCTCGGGTCGAGGAAGCTGTTCACCCTGTAGCGCACATGTGGCAGCAGTGCGTAAAGCATGCCGGCAAGTGCGGTTGTGCCCGCGAAAAAGACCGCTGCCCACCGCACCGGCAGGCCGGAGACGAAGAAGGTGATCATGAAGGCCGCGGTCAGGAGCGCTGCCTGTCCGACATCGGGCTGCACCAGCAAAAGCCCCGTCGTGCCGGCATAGAAGGCGAATGACACACCTGCCCACGGCCCTTGCGGAAACAGGCTGCGCTGCGCGAGCAACCAGGCGCTCAGAACGATCACGGCCGGCTTGACCATTTCCGATGGCTGCAGCGAGAAGCCGGCCAGGCGCACCCATCGCTGCGCCCCCTTCGCCTCGTGCCCAAACAGCAGGATGAACGCCATCAGCGCGAAGGATACGAGAAAGACAAAGGCCGCCGCGCGGCGAACCCACTGGCGATCCAGCAGGCTGAGCGTCACCAGCAGGAAGGCCGATCCGGCTGCGAAGGCGGCCTGGCGCCAGACGAAATGATAGGGATCGGCGAACCCGATCCTCTCGGCAGCGGGCGGGCCTGCCGCGAGCGACAGCACCGTTCCTGTGACAAGCAGTGCGCCGGCAGCCACCAGGATCGGCCAGTCCGCAGTGCGGCGCCACTCCGTTAGCCATGAATCATCGGCGCGCGAGAGCTGCGGCACAGCCAGGCCAGTCATGCAGACTCCATCAGCGCCTGCTCTCCCGTCAGGCTGGCAACGGCCCGGCGAAAGGCTTCGCCGCGCGCTTCGAAATCCCTGAACTGGTCAAAGCTCGCACAGGCTGGGGAAAGCAGGACCACACAATCATCCTCACCGGAGGCGGCTGCGTCCTTGTAGGCAGCTTCGACAGCGGCCTGAAGCGTGCCGCACTTGCGCACAGGGGCGCGCCCCTCAAGTGTCCTGGCAAAGGCATCCTGCGCCTCGCCGATGAGATAGGCGCCGGCAACATGCGGGAACAGGGGCTCAAGCCCGCCGATCCCTTCTGTCTTGGCCTGCCCGCCGGCAATCCAGTAGACGCGGGGATAGGCTCGCAAGGCCTGCTCGGCAGCCTGCGCATTCGTTGCCTTGCTGTCATTGATGAAACTGACATTGGCCTCGCGCGCGACCAGTTCCAGCCGATGTGGCAGGCCGGCGAAGCTTTCGATACCGGCCATGATCACCGAAGGATCGAGGCCGAGCGCGCGGCAGGCCGCATAGGCAGCCGCCGCGTTCTGGTGATTGTGGCGGCCCGGCAGAGCCTCTGCGCGGCCAAGATCGCCGACGCGCACCGCCTTGCCGGTCAGGCTGTCGAACAGCATGCCATCGATCGCGCTGACCCCGCGCCCGAGCGCAAACTCCGACGAGACCTGCATGACCTTCGCCTGCCCGCGTTTGAGGCCCATCGCCACCGACTGGGAATATTCGTCATCAATGCCGACCACCGCCACGTCGCCTGCCTGCTGGTTCAGGAAGATGCGTTTCTTGGCGGCGATATAACCGTCCATGCCGCCATGCCGGTCGAGATGGTCAGGCGACATGTTCAGGAACAGTGCGACATTGCAGTGCAGCGAACCGACCAGGTCAAGCTGGTAGGAGGACAGCTCCAGCACATAGATCGCATTGGCATGCAGCGGTTCCATGTCGAGCACGCCCAGCCCGATATTTCCCCCGACACGCGCATCGCGCCCGGCACGCTTGAGGATATGGCCGATCAGCGCCGTCGTTGTCGACTTGCCATTGGTGCCGGTGATGCCAATCACCTTGGGGCGCCCGCGCTGGGGCAGAGACTGAACGGCGCGCGCGAACAGCTCCATGTCGCCGACAACCGGCACGTCCATCGCTTCGGCCATGCGCACGATGCGGTGCGGCTGGGGATAGCGATAGGGCACGCCCGGTGACAGGACCAGGGCGACGAATTGCTGCCAGTCACGCTTGTTGATGTCCGACAGGGTGATCCCGGCCGCCTCGGCGCGCTCGCGGGTTGCTGCGTTATCGTCCCAGGCGTGCACACGCGCACCGCCGGCCGCAAGGGCCCTGGCAGCGCTAAGCCCTGTGCGGCCCAGTCCGAAAACGGCGACATCGCGCCCGGCATATTCGGTGATCGGGATCATCGCTCGACGGTCACCTCAGCTTCAGCGTGGCAAGACCTGCCAGCGAGAACATCACCGACAGGATCCAGAAACGCACCACGACCCGCGTTTCCGGCCAGCCCTGTTTCTGGAAATGATGGTGCAGCGGCGCCATCGCGAAAATGCGCCGTCCCTGCCCGCTCAGGCGGCGCGTGAGCTTGAACCAGCTCACCTGCAAGATCACCGAAACCGCTTCGAGCACGAACAGGCCGCCAATGACCACCAGCGCGAATTCATGCTTCACCGCCACGGCGACAACACCAAGCAGGGCACCCAGGCCCAGCGAGCCGGTGTCGCCCATGAAGACCTGCGCGGGAAAGGCATTGAACCACAGGAAACCCATCCCCGCGCCGATCATCGCGGCCAGCGTCACCGCGATCTCCCCGGTTCCCGGCGCGAACTGGATGCCCAGATAGTCGGCGAAGATGAAGTTACCCGTCAGATACGCAATCAGGGCATAGGATGCGCAGGCAAAGATCATCGGCACGATCGCAAGACCGTCGAGCCCGTCGGTAAAGTTCACCGCATTGGCCGAACCGACGATCACGACCATTCCGAACAGGATAAACAGGCCGCCAAGCGGCAGGAAATAATTGTTCACGAAGGGCACGGCCACGCCGCCGGAAAAGCTTGCATCATTCGGCTCGATCGATGTCTGCGGGGCGAGCGCGGCGATCTGCTGGGCGAGCGGCGTCAGCGCGCCCCAGGCAGCATGGCCATCGGGTGTATGGGCCCCGTGCAATCCCATGATGAACGCGCAGGCGAGACCTGCCACCACGAATTCAAACAGCAGGCGCATCCTCGCCGACACGCCAGCATCGGTCTGCTTCATGACCTTGGCGCGATCATCAAAATAGCCGAGCAGCGCAAAACTCACGGTCACGAACAAGATCACCCAGGTGTAGGGGTTGGCGATATCGGCCCAGAGCAACGCCGAGACGAACAAGCCAAGCCAGATGATGAAGCCGCCCATGGTCGGCGTGCCGCGCTTGGCCATCTGGTCCTCGAAGGACAGGTCGCGGATCGGCTGGCCCCTGCCTTGTGTCGCGCGCAGGCGGTCAATGATCGGACCGCCCAGCAAGACCGCGACGGCAAATGCGGTCACGACCGCCGCTCCCGACCGGAATGTGATATAATTCAACAGGTTGAACAGACCGCTATCCGCGGCGAAGAATTCATACAGCATCTCGACCCCTTGCAGCGTCTTCTACGCCGCTGCCCATCACGCCCGATGAGACATCCCGGCTCCAGTCGCGGAGCGCATCAGCGAGCTTGCCCATCCCGGAGGCATTCGAGCCCTTTATCAAGAGCACATCGCCGTCCCGGACAGAGTTTTTAACCATTTCTTCAAGAGAATCGGCCGTTGCGCCGTGCGTGCGGGCGATTCCGTCCGGCAGCGCAGCGTCAAGCGCCTTCATCGCCTCGCCCGCCAGGAAGACCTCGCTGATGCCTGCCGCCTGAAGCGGCCCGGCAAGCGCGGCATGTTCGCGCGCCGAGCTTTCACCGATCTCGAGCATCTCACCCAGCGCGGCAAGCCGCCGGGCACCGGGGCGCGCGGCGAGTGCGGCAAGCGCGGCCCGCATGCTCTCGGGATTGGCATTATAGGCGTCATCGACCATCAGCGCGGTTCCCCCGCCCGGCAGGTGCAGGGTCTGGGCGGTGCCACGCCCCGGCGGCGGACCATAACCGCGCAGCGCCTGCGCGCCATCATCAAGCGCAATTCCCGTCAGCGTCGCCATGAGGATTGCTGCCGCCGCATTGATGCCCCAATGGGCGCCGACCGCGTCAAGCTCGACCTTCGCCCGCCTGCCGGTAATCTCGATCTCGACAAGACTTTTTCCACCATCGCTCTCGATCGACACCAGCCGCGCCGTCGCACCGGGCGATGTGCCGAAACTCTCCACGCTTGCCGTCGGGCAGGCTGCGCGGCCATGCGCGGCGAGGTGGTCGCGAAACCGGTCATCTTCGGGAACAATGATCGTCCCGCCCGCCTCCAGGCCGACGAAGATGTCGGCCTTCTCATCGGCAATCGCCTCGATCGTCCCCATGCCCTCAAGATGGGCCGGCGCGATCTTTGTGATCAGCGCATGGTGCGGGCGCACAAGGCGTGAGCGCGGCGCAATCTCGCCGGGCGTGCTCATGCCGATCTCGAAAATCGCCCGCTGCGTTGCCACAGGCATCCGCGCAAGCGTGAGCGGCACACCCCAGTGATTGTTGAAGCTCTTTTCCGGCCAGTGGGCGCGCCCGCACGCACGGAAAATCTGCGCCAGCATCTCCTTGACCGAGGTCTTGCCCACCGAGCCGGTCACAGCGGTGCGGATGGCTGGCGAGCGTGCACGCGCGCCCACCGCAAGGTTCTCCAGCGCGACCAGCACGTCATCGACCTGCACCAGCGGGCCGCCCGCCTCCACCGGCTGGCTGACCAGCGCGCCGGCTGCCCCGGCCTGGAAAGCCGCAGTCACGAACTCATGCCCGTCGCGCCGGTCGGCAAGTGCCACGAAAAGTTCGCCCGGCCGCAGGGTGCGCGTATCGATCGACAGGCCGGTCGCGACAAAGGGCGCGCTCGCCTGCCCGCCAGTGGCCACCTCGATATCAGCTGATGTCCAGAGCGTTTCAGCCACGGGCCGCCTCCTTCAGCATTTTCGCCGCTTCGTCCTGATCGGAAAAGGGCAGGACCTGGCCGCCGACAATCTGACCGGTTTCGTGGCCCTTGCCGGCGATCACCAGCGTATCGCCCGTCTTCAGCGCGCCAATGCCAGCCCTGATCGCCTCGCCGCGATCGGCAATTTCGCGCGCACCGGGCGCACCTTCCAGTATCTGCGCGCGGATGGCCGCCGGATCCTCGCTGCGCGGATTGTCATCGGTGACGATCACGAGATCAGCCTGGCGCATGGCAATCTCGCCCATGATCGCACGCTTGAGCGCATCACGGTCTCCGCCGCAGCCGAAGACCACGACAAGGCGCCCGGCCGTGTGCGGACGCACAGCCCGCAACAAGGTGTCGAGCCCGTCGGGAGTGTGCGCATAATCGACGAAGACACCCGCCCCGGCCTGCGTCTGGCCGACATATTCCAGCCGGCCCTTGACCGGTTTGAGCCCCTGCATGCCGCTGGCCACGGTCTCGAAGTCCATGCCCAGCGCGAGCGCGAGCCCGGCGGCAGTGAGCGCGTTGAGCGCCTGGAACTCGCCGATCAGGGGCAGTTCGACCGTCACTTCCTCACCTGCCCATTTCAGGAACAGGCGCTGGCCGGTCGGGCGCGGCATCAGTTCGGCAATCTTGAGGTCCTGCCCGCGCCAGCCGACAGAGACCGGCTTGAGCCCGGCCGCCACCGCCGCGCGCTCGAACGGGATGCGCGTGTCACTGTCGGCATTGATCACTGCGGGGATACCGCGCGGGGAAAGCTCCGAAAATAGGCGCAGTTTGGCGGCGAGATACGCGTCCATGGTCGGGTGATAATCGAGATGGTCCTGGGTGAAATTCGTGAACGCGACGCCCGACAGTTTCACCCCGTCAAGACGATACTGCGCAAGACCGTGGGACGAGGCTTCCATCGCGCAATGGGTCACGCCCTGGCGGGCAAGCATGGCGAGTGTTTCGTGGATCGCGACCGGGTCGGGCGTGGTATGGCCCAGGTCGAGGCTTCCCTGCGGGCCAATGGCACCCAGCGTGCCCATGGAGGCTGCCGACCTCGCGCCCGCCTGCCAGATCTGGCGGAGGAAATCGACCGTCGAGCTTTTCCCGTTGGTGCCGGTAATCGCCACCATGCAGTCTGGCTGCGCGCCGAAGAACCGCGCGGCAGCCTTCGCCAGCGCGAGACGCGGCTCACCGCTCACGATCTGCGCTGCCGGCCCGGTCTCGCTTTGGCGATCGCAGACAATACCGATCGCTCCGGCCGCGACAGCCTGCGCGATAAAGTCATGCCCGTCCGCGGCGACCCCCTTGAGCGCGGCGAAGACAAAGCCCGGCTTCACCTTCCGGCTGTCGGCTGTCAGCCCGGTCACGGTTCGCGCGCCATGGACGTCCGGCGCATCGGGAAAAAGCTCCTTGAGGGTCATAGATCGCTCCTTGTCGCAGACACGGAGCGGACAGGCAGGCGGGACTTGCGCTCTTGCCCGAACCGCGGCTTCACACCCAGTAGCGGCGCAATGCGCTCGATCACACGCCCGGCGGTTGGCGCGGCATTATAGGCAGCCGAGCCGCCCACCATCACTCCGTCAGCCTCGTGGGCCTTGGGTTCATCGAGCACGATCAATACGGCGTATTCTGGGCGATCAGCCGGGAAAACAGCCGCAAACGAGGTCACATTCTCATCTTCGGAATACCCGCCGGCCACGGGCTTTTCCGCTGTTCCGGTCTTTCCGGCGATGCGATAGCCGGCAATGTCCGCCCGGCTTCCGGTTCCGGAAACAACCGCCTCGCGCAGCATGGCTGTCACCAGCCTTGCGGTCGGCGCTGCCATGACCCGGCGGGCGCGGCGCGCCTGCCCGTCGGGCAGGTCTTCCAGCAGGAGTGTCGGCGCCATGATCTCGCCGTCATTGGCAAGGGCCGAGAACGCGCTTGCAAATGCGAGTGGCGAGACCGCGATGCCATGTCCGTAACTCATTGTTGCCGAACTGAGCTCGTCCCATTCGGCTGGCAGGATCGGTGCGGCACTGCCTGCCAACTCCACCGGGGCACGGCCCAGCAGCCCGAGCTCGCGAAAGAAGGCCCGCTGCCGGCGCGCGCCGGTCCTCATGGCGATTTTCACGGTGCCGACATTTGAACTGTGCGCAATGATATCGGTGACACTGATCAGACCGGGCGCGGCATGATGATCCTCGATCCGCTTGCCGGCAATGTCGAGCGACGCCGAAACATCGAAGCGTTCGTCAGGGCGCAACGCGCCGGCCTCGAGCGCACCGGCAATCGTGAGCGGCTTGTAGACAGAGCCAAGCTCGTAAACGGCGCCCACGGCCCGGTCCAGTCGCGCGCGATCAGAGGCTGCCAGCTCGCCCGCCCGGTTGGGATTGACCGGCGGCCAGCTGGCAAGCGCCATGACCTCCCCGGAGCGCGCATCAAGGACCACACCGGCCGCGCCATCAATGTCAAAGATGGCAGCTGCGGTTGCCAGTTCCGCCTCCACGGCGAATTGCACGCCCGAATGCAGGGTCAGCTGCAAGGGCGCACCGCCCCGCGACAGGCGCTCGTCAAGCGCGAATTCGATGCCCGCCAGCCCCTGCCCGTCAATCCCGGCAAAACCGAGCACATGGCCTGCCAGCGTTCCGCGCGGATAGGCGCGCCGGCTCTCCCGGCGAAAACCAAGCCCCTCCAGTCCCAGTTCGAAAACAGCCTGGCGCTGGCGCGGCGTCAGCCCGCGACGCACCCAGACAAAGGCCCGGTCACGATTGGCAAGGCGCTCAGCCAGCGCCGCTTCGTCAATGTCCTCGAACAGGCCTGCAAGCGCGCTGGCGACGTCTCCGGCATCCCAGATGGCCCGCGGGTCGGCGAAAAGCGAGTAGACATCAACCGATGTGGCAAGAAGCTCGCCATTCCTGTCAATGATGTCCGCGCGCGCCTGGCTGGGAGCAAACACCTCGCTCACACCGCCGGCGCTGCCAGGACCCGATAGCGCCACAGCAACACCCTTGACTGCGACCGCGACCAGCGCGAGCGCAATTGCAAGCGCCACAAGCCGGGCACGCAGGGCACTGGCCGTTTCGGATGCCTGGATCATCATCGCCGGGGTCATGGGCGCACCTCCCCGCCGGGCGCGCCATCGCTGGGCGCGCGGCCGATAACCGTATCCAGATCGTCGCCGGACACGAACTGGTGCGCGCGCGCCGGACCCATTCCGAGCCGATGACTGGCATACTCTTCGACCCATTCGCGCCGGCTCATATGCGACAGTTCCGCTTCGAGCAGCTCCCTGCGGGTCTCGGCCTGTGCGATCTGCTCCTCGAGCCGGGCGATTTCCGCCGCCGCATCTCGCGCGCCATACTTGGCCCGGTAAAGGCTGACGATCAGCAGGGCGATCACGACCAACCCGAATATGAAGGCCCGGCGGCTCATCGCGGCATCTCCAACGTCTCCAGTGGCGGCAGGTCAAAGCCAGCCTCGACCGGCCGCGCCCATGCCGGCGCATCGGTGCGCACCGCCAGGCGGAGTCGCGCCGATCGCGCCCTTGGATTGTTCGCAATTTCCGTTTCAGAAGGCTCAACAGCCTTGCGGAGCGGGATCGTGAAAGTCGGCTGCGGACCCACGCTGCGCCCGGGCAGATGGCGCGATCCGCTGCCCCCACCGCCTGCCCGCTCACGCAGGAACAGCTTTACCAGCCGATCCTCGAGCGAATGAAAGGTGACGACAACCAGGCGACCGCCCGCTTTCAGCGCACGCTCCGACGCCGCCAGGGCAAGGGCAAGCTCGCCCATTTCGTCATTGATATACATGCGGATGGCCTGGAAGGTCCGCGTGGCAGGATGCGTGCGCGCCCCGCGCCGGCCGCCAAGTGCCTGCTCAACCGTGTCGGCCAGCTGCGCAGTTGTCTCGAACGGCGCCTCAAGCCTGCGCGCGACAATCGCCCGGGCGATCCGGCGGCTCTGCTTTTCGTCGCCAAGCCTGAAGATCACATTCGCCAGAGCGGCCTCCGAGAGGCCATTGACAGCATCGCGCGCACTTGGCCCGCTCTCCCCCATCCGCATGTCGAGCGGCCCCTCACGCATGAAGGAAAAGCCGCGCGCGGCCTCGTCCAGCTGAAAGGAGGATACACCCAGGTCAAGGACAATGCCGTCGAGCTCTTCGTAACCGGCTTCTGCTGCCAGCCTGTCAAGCTCGCCGAAACGTCCAAGAAGCGGGATCAGGCGCGGTTCGCGAGCGGCCATGCCTTCGGCACGCGCAATCGCGTCAAGATCACGATCAACCGCCAGCAACCGGCAGTCAGCCTTTTCGAGAATGGCGCGCGCATAGCCACCGCCACCGAACGTGCCGTCAAGATGCACCTGCCCACCCTGCGGCGCGAGCGCGTCGACGACCTCGCCAAGAAGAACCGGGAGATGCGCCATCACGCCTCATCCTCCCTGACCAGAGTGAGCCCGGCCACACCACCTGCCGCAATCGCCGCGTCATAAGGCGCCGCCAGCGCGTTTATGACGCCCGGATCTGCGGCCAGCTCGGCCATCTCGGCCTCGAAGACCGCGTAGGCATCGGGGTTCCAGACCTGGAAACTGTCCATAGCACCAACAAACACCAGCTTTCCGGTGATGCCGGCATGGGCCAGCAGGTTGTCGGGAACACGCACGCGCCCGGGATCGTCCATCTTGAGGTCCGCCGAACGCGAGACGATGGCAGCGGTCAGCGCCTTGCGCTCGCGCGACTGCAGCGGAAGCCGTGAAATCGTCTGCATATAGGTCGTCATCAGCGCTTCGCCTCCGCCTTCAAGGCATTTTGAACCATCGAGCGCCGGCCAAAGGAAAATCCGGTTGCCGCCACCGAGAGCCGCACGAAACGGCGCCGGGACAGACACCCGACCCTTTGAGTCAATGGTGCTCTCATAGGTGGAGACAAACACGCCCCGGCCCCAGTTCCGTCAGCCCTGATTGGAAAAACCCTACTGCAATTTGGGCTATCATGGGAAGACGTGGGCGCCAATGGATTTATTGAACACAGATGTGTTTCCACAACCCCCTGTAAACGGAATATTATTCGAACGTTTCAGGAATAATTCGGAACATGCTATAACCTGGGGTTGCAAAGGTCGCACCCCATGTCCGGAATTTTCTGTTTTTTCAGAAGGTTAGAAGCTCAGGCGTGCGCTATTCGCCACGAATGAAGTTTCTGATGTTTTCGCTGAGCTTTTCGGCCCCGGCTTCGGTGAGGTACATCATGTGGCCAGCCTCGTAATAGCTGAAATCGACCCGTTCGAGATCGACGCCATTGCGATAGAGGCTCAGTTCGGAGGCGAAGAAGGGCGTGGCAAGATCATAATAGCCCGAAGCCAGCAGGACGCGCATATCCGCGTTCTCGCGCAGGCCTTTTGCAAGATGCGGCGTCGGATTGGGAAACGTGGTAGACCCGCGCCCGTAGGACCATTTCCAGTTCGCACCCGGCTCGCCCGACAGGATCTTGTACTTCCGGTCGAAGTCGACGCCCAGCGTGCGGGTGAGATGGTCGTTGACGGCCGCGGTATAGGCCACATCCATGCCATATCCGCTCGGATCATTGTCGTGATAGCTGCCGATCGTGAAATCGTCCGTGCCGGTATAGCGTGCATCGAACCGCCCGATGGAGAGGTCATCGCTGCGCAGCAGCTCCTTGAAGAAGCTGGTATCCATGCGAAGGTCCTGGTCGATCAGGTAATCGGCTGACAGGCCGACAAAATCCGACATCGCCTCGGCCATCCGTCGCTGCGCCTGCTGCGAAAGGCTGGTGCCGCGCAGCAGGGCCGGCATGTAGCGGTCCATCGCGAACGCCCGCGCCTCATCGACAAAAGTGCCGAAATCACCACCCCAGTCATCGCGCTCGACCTTGTCATGATACCAGGCCGCCGCCGCGAAGCTGGGAAAGAATGCGACCGGGGCCAGGTCATTGCCGCGGCTGAACCGGAGCGTCTGGAAATCGAGCGCCGGCGAGACGAGGATCACGCCATTGAGGCCTACCCCGTTCCACCCGCCCTGCAGGGTCTCGACAATCTGCGCAGCCCGCGTGCCGCCATAGCTTTCGCCGGCAATGAATTTCGGGCTGTTCCAGCGCCCGTTCTCGGTGATCCAGATGCGCATGAACTCGGCAACGCTTTCGGCATCCTCCTTCAGGCCGTGGAAATCAGACGCATCGGTCTTGCCAAGGGCGCGGGAATAACCGGTTCCCACAGGGTCGACGAAAACAAGGTCAGTCACGTCGAGCAACGAGTGCGCATTGTCGACAACGCGATAAGGCGGCGCGCCGACATCGCTGCCATCAGAGGGCGTGATCACGCGCCTTGGCCCGAACGCGCCCATGTGCAGCCAGACCGATGACGAGCCCGGCCCGCCATTCCAGACAAATGTCACGGGCCGGTCTTCAGGTGCGCCGTCACTGCCCGCAAGATAGGCGATGGAGAAGATTGCAGCGGTTGGCTCGCCCTCGTCGTCGCGCAGATAGGTCTCGCCTGCGATCGCCTCGTAGTCGACCCTCGCGCCCGCGATCCGCAGCGCGCCCGTGCTCTCGAAACTCTGCGGGTCGGGGACCGCCCTGGAGGCCTCCGCAGACCCATCCGGCCCGCCGGCATCCTGCGCGAGCGCAAACTGGAAGAATATCCCGCAGAACAGTGCAGCAAGCAGTCGTCTCATGTCGAAGACACCCCGGATAATGCAACATTACCCCTCGACGTTACAGGAATGCGGAATGGTTTCAAGTCGCCGGGCGGCCAGGCGCCGGCAACCACACGCCAAAGCCCGAGCCATGACCCGGCCGGCTCTCGACGATCAGGCCGCCACGGTGGCGGGCCATGATGTGTTTCACGATGGCAAGACCAAGCCCGGTGCCGGTGATTTCGCCGCCCCGGCTTTCATCGACCCGGTAGAAGCGCTGGCCCAGGCGCGGCAGGTGCTCGCGCTCGATACCCGGCCCGTGGTCTTCCACACGCAGCCAGATCCCCGGTGACGTGTCGTCACGCTGGGCCGCGATGATCGTCATCCTGTGGGCTTCCGGCCAGCGACGCCCGGCCTGCGCGCGCCCCGCCTCCAGCGAGCGCTCACGCCCGCAGGACACGCGTATCTGCGCGCCGTCCTCGGAATACTTGATGGCGTTGGTCAACAGGTTCTGTGCCACTTGCGCCAGTTCGTCGGCAACCGCCACAGCCTCCAGCCCTTCCTCGGGGCCATCATAGTGTATGGAAATGTCCCGCTCGGCGGCGACAGGGCGAAGGGCCTGGACCACGCCAAGGGTGATCAGCGCGACATCCTCGACGCGGTCGGGCGCCTGGTGCTCGGAAAATTCGATCCTGGAGAGCGACAACAGATCGGCGATCAGGCGCCGCATTCGCTCGGTCTGGTCGAACATGATGTCGAGGAACCGGTCCCAGTGTTCCTTGTCGTTGCGCGCCGGACCGCGCATGGTCTCGATGAAGCCGGCAAGCGAGGTCAGCGGTGTGCGCAGTTCATGGCTTGCATTGGCGAGGAAATCGGCCCGCGCCTTTTCGGCCAGGCGTGCCTGCGTGAGATCCTCCAACAACACCAGGACGCCCTCTTCACCAAAGGAGAAGGGGGCCACGTGCGCGCGCCAGACCTGCTCGGTATTGCCGGTCATCGTGTATTCAAGCTGCCTTGCCACGCCGGTCGACTGCGTGCGCTCGATCGCGTCGATCAGACGCGGCTGACGCATCACGCCTGCCACAAGGCTGCGCTGGCCATTGCGAATGCGAAACACGCTGGCAGCAAGTTCATTGGCCGCGCCAATCCGGCCATCGCGCCCGACATGCACGGCTGGAAACGGCAGCGCCGAAAGTAGGGCGCCGGCATCAATCCCGGACGGCTCACGCCGCTCGCCCAGCGGCAGGTCCCCGATCAGGTCCGCATTATCTGGCACTGTCGAGCCGACATAATAGGCCATTGTCGCGGCAACCAGCACGAAACCGGCCGTCACAGCCTCGACCCAGCCCAATGCACCGGAAATGGCCAGGATCGCCAACAACCCGATCGCAGTCAGTGCGATCGTGATGATGTCACGCGCACGCTCACCGTTCATACGTCGCAGGTTGCTTGTTTCAGGCCGGTGTTTGCTCATGCTCAATGCTTACAGCGGCTCGCATGTTCACACCATCGCAGAATATTCCCATTCCAGACTGGTCTGATCACAAGAATGAAACGTAATAGCGCTTATATGCACCTCAGCCGTTCGGACTATCGGTAATATTATTGATTTTCGATAATTATTTGTTGACACTCGGCGAGTTCGGTTCTAGGGCGCGAGAGTGAGCTTCCAGGACACGGGAATGAAACACGCAACACTTCTGCTTGGCGCGGCATTTGCCACAGGCTGCTCGTCAATCGGCAGCATCAACTTTTCGGGAGAGCCGGTCGAGCTGTTCCCGGTCGCGCCCGATGCGCCGGCTGAATGGGCCGCTGCCGGGGTCGCCGGCGAGCTTTCCGAAGGTGACTGGCTCGGCCAGTTCAATGACCCTGACATGGCAGGGATTGTCAGTGAAGCGCTGGATGCCAATCCCGACCTGGCCGCGCGTGTCGCCACGGTGCGCGCTGCGCGTTTCGACGTCCTGGTCCAGCGTGGCAACCGCTTCCCCTTCATCTCGGCGAGCGGATCGGCTGGTGCGCGCCGCAATGTCCTCGAAGGGCCCGGTGGCGGGGCAATCGAGAATGATGCGGCAACCTATGGTCTCGGTGTGAATGCAAGTTGGGAAATCGATCTTTTCGGTCGTGTCACCGCTGGCGTCAATCTCGCCGAGGCGCAGTTCGACATTGCGCAGGCCGACCTGGAAGCCGCAGAATTGTCCCTGTCGGCGCAGACCGTGATCGGCTGGATCGAGCTGAATGCGGCCATTGCCCAGCAGCAGGTCGCCGAGGCCACGGTCGCAGCGCGTTCGCGCATTGCAGACCTCACCGAACGCCGCTTCGCTCGCGGCCTGTCGACGGCCCTTGACGTGCGCACCTCGCGTAGCGCGCTGGCGGGAGCTGAGGGCAGTGTCGCCGCCCGCCGCCAGGATGTTGGCGAAGCGGCGCGCAGGCTGGAAATCCTGCTGGGGCGGTATCCCGCTGCCGAACTGGATGCGCCCGCCAGACTGCCGGAACTCTCCGCGATACGTCCGGCGGGCAATCCTGTCATGGTGCTCGCACGCCGCCCCGACATTGCCTCCGCAGAAGCCCAGGTGGTTGCCGCGGGCCTGCGTGCTGAACAGGCGCGGCTGGCCCTGCGTCCGAGCCTGAATATCACGGCCGGCCTGTCGACCAATGGCGAGACGATCGCGCGCGCCTTCGATCCGGCATTCATTGCCGGCCAGGCGATCGCCAGCCTCAGCCAGCCGCTCTATTCCGGCGGGCGGCTCCAGGCCCAGCGCGATGGCGCCCTCGAGCGCGCGCGCGCCGCACTCGCCGCATATGCCAGCCAGTCCCTGACGGCCTGGCGCGAAGTCGAGGATGCGCTGGCGGCCGATGTCTTCCTTGCCCAGCAGGAAAGCGCCCAGATGCGCGCACTCGAAGAGGCAGCCTTTGCCGAGGACATTGCCGAACGCCAGTACCGCAACGGCCTTGTGTCGATCTTCAACCTGATTGATGCGCAGACACGGCGCCTGACCGCCGAGTCCAACCTCGTGACAGCGCGCGCCCGCCGGGCGACCAACCGGGTGCGCTATCATCTCGCGCTTGGCGGGGGCCTTCCCGTCGACACACAGACAGAAACTGTTGAAAATGCCGGCACAGCCGGCGGGAGCGCCTCCCAATGACCCGCATTCTCACAATCGTCCTTCCGATCCTGATTCTGCTCGTGTTCGGGGTGGGCGGCGCCGTCCTGCTCGGCCAGCTTGCCCCGGAGCCGGAAGAGGCCGAGGAAGCGCCCGTCGGCCTCTCGGTGTTTGCCGAAGCAATCACTACCGATGACATTACGCTGACGGTTGAAACACAGGGCACCGTCGAGCCCAAGCGCGAAATCATCGTCTCGCCACAGGTCGCAGGCCGGGTAGCCTATGTCTCGCCGGACTTCATCGGCGGCGGTTTCATCCGCAAGGGACAGGTGCTGGCCCGCCTGGAAAGGGCAGATTATGAGCTCTCGGTCACGCGCGCGCGGTCTGCCGTTGCAAGTGCAGAGCAGCGTCTGGCACGCGAGCAGGCCGAAGCCGAGATCGCCCGCGAGGACCTTGCCGCGCTCGGGATCGAGGATGCCAGCCCGCTGGCCAGGCGTGAACCGCAACTGGCCGAAGCACGCGCATCCCTGAAGGGTGCCAGGGCACAGCTGGCCGAGGCCGAACTCGGGCTCAGCCGGACAGTTGTCTATGCGCCCTTCACCGGGCGCGTGCGCGAGCGCGACGTCGATTTCGGCCAGTTCGTGTCGCCAGGAACCTCCCTTGGCCGCATCTTCGCGACCGATGTGGTGGAAGTGGCCCTGGCGATCACCGATGATGAGCTAGGCCGGCTCGGTCTGCCGCTGGCCTTTGCGGAAACTGCCGAAAATCCCGGGCCGCCGGTTATCTTTACCGCAACAGTCAGCGGGATGGTGCGCGAATGGACGGGCCGGGTGGCGCGCACATCGGCCGCGCTCGACCCGCGCACCCGGCTGATCGACGTCATCGCTGAACTCAGGGACCCTTATGGCGAGGGGGCTGTCTCGGACGTGCCGATGGCGCCCGGGCTGTTTGTCAATGCCGCCATACAGGGGCGGGAAATCCCCGGCGTGATCGTTGTGCCCCGTTCCGCCCTGCGCGGGGCCGACCAGGTTTATATCGGCAATCCGCAGGCAGGGACGCTCTCGATCCGGACCGTCAATGTGATACATACAGATGAGGCGGGTGCCTATGTCGCCTCGGGTGTCCAGCCTGGCGAACTGGCTGTTGTCTCGCCAATCCAGGCCGCATTCGACGGCATGCGCATCAAGGTGCTCGAACGCATGCCGGACGGATCGGTCATAACCCACGAGCCAGACGCGGATGACCGCGATGGTGCCGATGAAACACTTGCCGGCAAGCCCGCAATCTCGGGTGACAGTGAAGGAGTTGCTCAATGAACGGTATCGTCGCCTGGTTCGCGCGCAATTCCATCGCAGCCAACCTGCTCATGGCTGTCGCTTTCATCGGCGGCATTTTCAGCTTCATGAGTCTCGAAAGGGAGATGTTCCCGACCGTGCCCGTGGCCGGTGCGTCGGTCACGGTGGCCTGGCCCGGCGCCTCTCCCCAGGAGATCGAGGAACAGATCGTCACCCGGATCGAGGAATCGGTGGCTGACATTGACGGCATCGACCGGATGACCTCGATCGCGTCGGAAGGTAGCGCGGTGGTAAACATTGCCGGGCGCAACGATCTCGACATGGACAAGTTCGTGCGTGACATCGAGCGCAAGGTCGACCAGATCAACAATCTTCCGCGCGCCGCCTTTCGCCCGCAGATCCAGCAATGGGAGCAGCGCAACTGGTATTTCGGCATGTCCGTTCATGGCGAAGCCAGCAAGCTCGAACTCAAGCGGATCGTCGACCAGGTGCGCGACGATATTGCTGCGCTTCCGGGCGGGGAACTGGCCGTTGTCAATGGCGTGCTCGATGAAGAAGTGTCCATCGAGGTGTCCGAGGAAACGCTGCGGCGTTATGACCTAACCTTCGATGAGGTGGCCCAGGCCATTGCGGCTTCATCGCTGAATGCGTCGGGCGGACAGGTGAAAACCGACACCGGCTCGGTGACCGTGGCGACGCGCCATCTCGCCGACACGCGCGAACAGTTCGAGCGGATTACCGTCCAGCAGACCCCGGAAGGCGGACAGCTGAAGGTCGGGGATGTGGCCAATGTCATTGACGGATTTGTCGACAGCGAACTGACGGCGCGGTTCGACGGCAAGCCAGCCGCATTCGTGATGGTGGTAGCGCCAGACCGCATGCAGATCGTGGAATATACCGACGCGATCAAGGATTATATCGAGCGCGCCAATGATCCTTCCTCGGGCATCCTTCCCGAAGCGATCAATATCTCGATCCTCTGGGATGATTCCGAGACGTTCAAGGCGAGGATGGACACCATCGGCAATGCTGCGCTGATGGGCGGAATCCTGGTCCTTATCGTCCTGATCCTGTTTCTCAGGCCAATCGTGGCATTCTGGGTGACCATCGGCATCTTCACCGCCTTTGCAGGCGGGATCATGCTGCTGCCGCTTTTCGGCGTGTCTTTCAACGTCCTGTCGCTGTTTGCCGTGCTGCTGGTGATCGGGGTGATCGTGGACGATGCGATCATTGTCGGCGAGAATATTCACAGGGAAGTCGAAACCGGCCGGCGCCAGGGTGTCGATGCCGCGATCATCGGCACGCAACTCGTCGTCAAGCCGGTCATGTTCGGCGTCCTGACAACCATCATTGCCTTCCTGCCCTGGGCCTACCTGACCGGACCGGAGCGCAATTTCACCGAGCAGATCACATTTGTCGTCGTCTGCGCACTGACCTTCTCGCTCATCGAGTCGATGCTGATCCTGCCGGCGCACCTGGCGCATCTCAAGCCGCAGAATTTCGACGGCCCCGGCGGCAGCCTCATGAAGATCCAGCGCGCCATTGCAGACAGCCTGCTCTGGTTCGCGAACAATGTTTACAAGCCATTCCTCGAACTCGCGATCAAGTTCCGCTACGCGACCGTGGCGATTTTCGCCTCCCTTTTCATCCTCGCCACGCAACTCGTCGGCAACAATTATGTCCCGTTCCGGTTCATGCCGCAGATCGAGGGCGACCTGATCCGGGTGGAGATCGAACTGCCCGATGGCACGCCTTTCAGCCGGACCGAACAGGTGCGCGACCAGCTGGAGAACGGGATCAACCTGCTGAAGGTGGAGATGAAGCAGGAATGGCCGATGATCGAGGGCGGGTTGATCTCGCAGGCCTCGATTGTTGCCTTTGACCGCAATGTGAATGCCTGGGTTGGCATGGCCGCCCCGGAAGACCGTCCGGAAACCGTTTCGACCAAGGAGATTGCCGAACGTTTCCGCGAGCTGGTCGGGCCTGTCCCCGATGCCGAGGAGGTGAATTTCGACTTCACGCTCAATGAGGAGGACAGCGGGCTGCGCTTTTCCCTCAACCACCCCGATCTCGACACACTTCGTCTTGCGGCCGAGGATCTCAAGACGCAGATCGCATCCTATTCGACCACCTATGATATCGGTGACAATCTGTCTTCGGCGGCCGAGGAAGTGCAGGTCTCACTGAAGCCGGGCGCGCAGTCACTTGGTATCACGCTTGCCCAGGTTTCCGAGCAGGTCCGCAATGCCTATTACGGCATCGAGGTTCAGCGCCTGCCGCGCGACGGCGACGATGTGCGCGTCATGGTCCGCCTGCCAGAGGCCGACAGGCGCAACCTCGACAGCATCCGCAACCTGCGCATCCGCACACCCGACGGGCGCGAGATCCCGATTGGCCAGATTGCCGATTTCGAATTCGCGCCTGGCATCAACAGGATCCTGCGCCGCGACCGCACGCGTTCGGTCTCGGTCTTCGCCGAACTGACCGACGATGTGCGCGGGCAGATCATCGCCGACCTGGAAGCCAATTACTGGCCGGGTTTCGAAGACCGGTTCCCGGACGTCGAGCGCGGCAATATTGGTGGCTTCGAGGACCAGCAGGACTTCCTTGGCGAAGTTGTTCGCTACACCTGGATTGCTCTTGGCGCGATGTATATCCTGCTCGCCATTGCCTTCCGCTCCTATGCCCAGCCGCTGCTGCTGCTGACCGCCCTGCCGTTTGCCTATGCCGGCGCGGTTTTCGGGCACCTGTTCTTCGGCGTGCCAATGGCGATGTTCTCCTTTTTCGGGATCGCGGCGGCCGGCGGGGTGGTGATCAATGACAATCTTGTGCTTGTCGATTTCATCAACCGAAGACGCGCCGAGGGCGCCGGCGCGGTGCAGGCGATTGTCGATGGCGGCGTCTCGCGGTTCCGTCCGATCCTGCTGACCTCGGTGACAACCTTTGTCGGCGTGCTGCCGCTGATTGCGGAGCGTTCGGTCCAGGCGCAGTTCCTCAAGCCGATGGTCATTGCCCTTGGTTGCGCAGTCTCCTTTGCGCTGTTCGTATCGCTGCTGATGGTCCCGGCCCTTTATGCGGTCGGTGTCGAAGTCGGGCGGATTTTCCGCTGGAGCTGGAACGGGCGCCCCTACCGCCGTATCGGCGAGACCTATTCCGGCCATGTCCATATCGATGAAGACGAGCTCATCGGCACGAGCACCGGCGACTTCAAGCCCGCCGAATAGGCAGCGCCCGGCGATTGTCACCCTTGCGGGCCTTGACGCAGGCCTGCGCTTCGCGTCGAAAAGGAATAATTGTCCTCAGGGAGAGATGAAATGAAGAAACTTTTCGCTGGTTGTGCGGCCGCCGCGCTTCTTCTTGCCGCTTGTGGTCCCTCGGCAGGCACGTCAGCCGACACGTCCGGTGGCAACGCCCCGGCAGAGAAAGCCGGCGCCGCCCCCGCCAAGGCGTCCGGCGCGGTGCGCAAGGTTGAAACCACCTCCCCGGATTTCTGGGGCAAGTGGGGCATCGACCTTACCGTGCGCGACGCGCAAGTGGCGCCCGGCGACAATTTCTTCATGCATGCCAATGGCGGATGGTATGACGCCTTTGAATTGCCGGGCGACAAGACACGCTACGGCGCCTTCGATCTCCTGCGCGAAAAGTCCGAGCAGCAGACACGTTTCATCATCGAGGATCTTGCCGCCGCCGAGCCCGCCACAGACACACCCGAAGGCAAGGTCGCGGCGATGTACAACGCCTTTCTCGACACCGGCGCCATCAATGCTGCCGGGCTTGCGCCTGCCCAGCCCTGGCTCGACCGGATCGCTGCGATCGGCAGCCGCGAAGACCTTGCCGAAGTGTTCGCCTCACCCGGCTTTGCGAGCCCTGTCGGGATGTTTGTCTGGGTCGACGCCAAGGACCCCGACACGTATCGCCCGCAAATCGGCATTTCCGGCCTCGGCCTGCCCGACCGGGACTATTACCTGAAGACCGACGAGAAATCCGAGGAAATCAAGGCGGCCTATGTCGAACTGCTCGCCTTTTTCCTCGACACAGCCGGTTATGAGGATGCAGCGGCGAAAGCCGCCGATGTGATGGCGCTGGAAACCGAACTGGCGAAGGCGCACTGGGACCGCGCCACCAGCCGCAATCGCGAATTGACGTATAACAAGCTGTCGAAAGACGAGCTGATGGCACTCGCCGGGGATTTCCCGCTGCAGACTGCCCTTTCGACCCTCGGTATCGGACAGGAGGACACGTTCATCGTCTCGCAGATCCCGCCGACCGAGGATGAGCTCGACAGTGCCGGCCTGACACCGCAGGAGGCTGCGGAAAAGCTCGGCGGCGGGGTGCCGGCCGCGCTGGAAATTGCGGCCCGCGCCGACCTGGAAACCTGGAAGGCGTATCTTGCCGCGCACTTCCTTTCCGATCATGCCCATGTCCTGCCAGGCGAGATCGACGACACGAATTTCGCTTTCTACGCGACCCGGCTGCGCGGCCAGCCCGAGCAGCGCCCACGCTGGAAGCGCGCCGTGTCAGCGGTCGAGGGCAATCTCGGCGAGGCGATTGCCGCAGTCTATGTCGAGCGCCATTTCCCGCCGGAAAACAAGGCGGCGATGGATGAGCTTGTCGCCAATCTGCGCGCCGCCATGCGGGCCAATCTCGCCGAGCTGGAATGGATGGGCGAGGAGACGCAGGCCAAGGCGCTGGAGAAGCTGGAAAAGTTCAATCCGAAAATCGGTTATCCGGAAGACTTCGAACAGTATGACACACTCGTGGTTGGAGACAATGCGCTGGAAAATGACATTGCCGCCTCGCGCTGGTCGCTGGAGGACAATGTCGCGCGCCTTCAGGAACAACCCGACCGCAACGAATGGTTCATGACCCCGCAGACCGTGAACGCCTATTATAACCCCTCCTATAACGAGATCGTTTTCCCGGCAGCGATCCTGCAGCCGCCATTCTTCAATATCGAGGCAGACCCGGCCGTGAATTACGGCGCGATTGGCGGGGTGATCGGCCATGAAATCGGCCATGGCTTTGACGACCAGGGTTCGAAATATGATGGCGAGGGGGTGTTGCGCAACTGGTGGACCAAGCAGGATCGAACCGCATTCGACGCCCTCGGAAATGCGCTGGTGCAGCAGTACAACCAGTATTGCCCGCTTGAAGAGGGCGAGCCCTGCGTCAACGGGAAACTGACACTGGGCGAGAATATCGGCGATCTTGGCGGGCTGTCGCTTGCCTATCGCGCCTACCAGATCAGCCTCGACGAGAATGGCGACGGAACTGTCAGCGAGGATGAGCAACCCGAAGTGATCGACGGCCTGACCGGCGACCAGCGCTTCTTCCTGTCCTGGGCGCAGGTCTGGCGGTCGAAATACCGCGATGAGGCCAAGCGCCAGCAGATCCTGACCGACCCGCATTCGCCCGCAGAATTCCGCGTCAATGGCATCGTGCGCAATCTCGATGAATGGTACGCTGCCTTTGATATCGGCCAGCAGTCAGCGCTCTACCTGCCGCCAGAAGAGCGGGTGCGCATCTGGTAAGCCGCGCAAGGCCATGACGGCCAGCAAGGTCAGTCCGGCATGACTTGCGGCAGCGTGGATTTGACCACCTGGCCAATCAGCCGGGCCTCCTCGCGACGCGGCGACCCGGCCCGCCAGGCAATGCCGATCGATCGTCCGATCACCGGCTCGGTAAAGGCGCGCACGGCAACATCGGCGCCAGCAGCGACGCCTGCGTCGGCGGCGAGCCTGGGAAGGAGCGTCACGCCCAACCCGCCCGCAACCATTTGCACGAGGGTCTGCAGCGATGTCGCCGACACTTCCTCGCGCCCGCGTCCTGTC
Source organism: uncultured Hyphomonadaceae bacterium (assembly GCA_964467505.1). Classification (GTDB taxonomy): domain Bacteria; phylum Pseudomonadota; class Alphaproteobacteria; order Caulobacterales; family Hyphomonadaceae; genus UBA5336. Next base: position 22,894 of record CAYXQV010000007.1, read on the forward strand.
GGCAGCGAACAGACAGACAGGGCGTGTTCACGCAGGCAATGGCCGTCTTCGAGCAGAAGGATTTCCTCTGCGTCAATATCGTCCGGCGACAGCCCGTTGCGGCTGGCCAGTGGATGCCCCCTCGGCCCGACAAACAGAAATTCGTCCTCGGCAAGCGTCTGCGTCTCGATACCGGCCGCTTCCCAGGGAAGCGCGATAAGCGCAGCATCGATGCGCCGGCCATTCAGGCTGTCGATCAGTCGCTCGGTGGTGTCCTCGCGCAGGTAAAGGCGCAGTTCCGGATATTGCCTGCGCAGCACGGGAAGGATTTTCGGCAGGACATAAGGCGCAATCGTCGGTATCGCGCCAAGACGGAATTCACCCGAGAGCGGTACACCGGCTTCGTGCGCCGCAGCAACAAGGTCGTGGGCCTGCGAAAGCACCAGCCGTGCGCGCCGCGCCGTCTCCTCACCGGCGCGTGTCAACGATGCACCACGCGCCTCCCGCGCGACCAGCTGCACCCCAAGCAGGGACTCCAACTCCTTGATTGCAGATGATAAAGTTGGCTGGGTGACATGGCACAACAGCGCAGCACGGGAAAAGGAGCCCTCATTCGCGATGGCGTCAAGAAACTGTAGCTGTCTGAGCGTCGGCAGGTGCATAAGCTTCATCTATAGGGGCGCAAGGCAATATCAATTTGTCAATTTCGCCGCAGCGCATCATTTCCCGTGCTGAGGCAGGGCCAACCTGGCTTTCGCATCACGAACACAAACACACAGGATACACGCATGCTTTGCATTGGCGACACACTTCCCGAATTCAAGGTTACAGGCGTAAAGCCGAAATTCATGCAGCACGAGGAAGGCAGCCAGAGCGCCTTCGAGCCGATCACCCGCGACAGCTTTCCGGGCAAGTGGAAGGTCATCTTCTTCTACCCCAAGGATTTCACCTTTGTCTGCCCGACCGAGATCGCCGAATTTGCGCGCCTGAACTCCGAATTCGAGGATCGCGACGCGGTCGTCATGGGCGGATCGACCGACAATGAATTCACAAAGCTGGCATGGCGCCGCGACCACCAGGATCTCAAGGAATTGCCGATCTGGCAATTTGCCGACACCAATGGCTCGCTGGTCGATGGTCTGGGTGTGCGCGAAGCAGAGGAAGGCGTCGCCTATCGCGCGACCTTCATCATTGATCCGCACAATGTCATCCAGCATGTCTATGTCACCAACCTGAATGTCGGGCGCAACCCGCAGGACACGCTGCGCGTTCTCGACGGCCTGCAGACCGATGAGCTGTGCCCGTGCAACCGCCCGGTCGGCGGCGACGTGCTGAGCGTCGCAGCCGAGTAGCAACGCCTGCCTGCACTTGGTGCGCCGGCGCACCCTCCCCATAAAGCCCGGCGCACCTGGCCGCCTCGTCCTGCCCCTCCCTCCCCCGGCCAGAGACGGGGTGGCCACTTTTTTCCTGACAACACGATGAAAGTCCCCAATGTCCCTCGACACACTGAAATCGGCCCTGCCGGAATATGCCAAGGACCTGAAGCTGAACCTTGGCTCGCTTGCCAATGAAACAATCCTCAGCGACCAGCAGAAATATGGCTGCATGCTCGCCTGCGCGTTCGCGGTTGGCCAGGGCGATGTCGTGCGCGCCATCGCAGCCGACGTGGAAGACAGGCTCTCGCCGGAGGCGTCCGGCGCCGCGAAGGCTGCAGCCGCCATCATGGGTATGAACAATGTCTATTACCGCGCCGTTCATCTCATCTCGAACGACACCTACGCCACCCTGCCGGCAAAACTGCGCATGAATGTGATCGCCAAACCAGGCATCGAAAAGGCCGATTTCGAACTGTTCAGCATGGCCGTGTCAGCGGTCAATGGCTGTGGCATGTGCATGGACTCGCACGAGGCAGAGCTGCGCAAGGCCGGCCTGACCAGCGAGCAGATCCAGGCCTCGCTGCGGATCGGCGCGGTGGTCAA
>CAYXQV010000008.1:0-23852 GCA_964467505.1 uncultured Hyphomonadaceae bacterium
CGCGGCCCATCCTTCGAGACGCGGACCCTCATCCTGAGCGAAGTCGAAGGGCGGCGGCACCTCACCGATGAGGAATCTCGTTGGTTTTCCTCATCGGCGAGGTGCGAGCGAAGCGAGCCTCGAAGGACGAGGAAAACCAGAAGACGGGTTTTTCAGCAGCCTGCTAAAGTACTTCGTCTCCGGCGCCTTTCATCATGCGCGGGGGCTTTGGCTTGGGTCAGAACCCGCCACCCGTCTCGAAGCCTCCGCCGCGGGGACGGCGCCGCGGCGCACTTCTTCCCGGACTTGAGGGAAACGGACTGCGCCGCCCGCGTGGCAGGCTGCCACCGCCCCAGCCTGACGAGCCGCGACGGCTTGAACGACCGATTTCCTTGAGGATTTCCATGCCCACACCCACAGCAATGTCGGGCAGGCCAAGCGTGCGCGAACGGTTGCGCCCGCCGAAACGCGGATCGGCTTTCTGACTGACACGCTGCATGGCGCGCGACAGGACAGAAACAGCTTCCCCAGGATCAAGCCGTCCGGAAAACAGGCGGGCGAGCGTCTCGTCGACCGTGGCAGCTTCGATGCGCATATAGGGACTGTCGAGCCGCGTGGACTTGAACCGGCGCCGGGCCTGCTCGATCCGCGCAAGGTCATCGCGGCGCAATCCGGGCGCAGCGGCGGTATCGTCAAGGCGCAACTCCATCGACATTTCGTCCTTGCGCAGGCTGACCAGACGGTCGACGAGCGCGTCATCCTTGGGAGTTGCCGTCTGTGAACTGAGAAGTCTCAGCTGCGGCACCGTGAGCGCCGGCAGGCGCGCAGCAAGCTGGCGGCGTGCCTCGGCGGCCGGGCCAGCCTCGCCGCGTTCAGCCGCATCAAGCGCCACAGCAAGCTCACCATGGGCCGCTTCGCCCGCCTCGATCTCGCGGTCGAGCGCATCGATTGCAGCCCGGGCCTTTTCGACCCTGGCGGAGAGGGCATCGGCGCCCGCACGTTCAAGTGCGTCCGCCTCATAGTCGGAAAGGGCCGTCTCCGCGAGGGCTTCGCGTGCCTCGACAGACCCGACATGCCCGGCAAGCCATTCCGGCAACTCGACCAGGCGCTGGAAATTACGCCAGGAACGGTCATAATGGCAAAGCCCGGCGACCCAGCCATCGAGCATGCGGGCCACCAGCCCGGCCTTGTAATCAGGCGTGCGAAAGCCCCGCTCCCAGAGATACATGAACAATGGATCCTCGCGGAACGGTGCACCTTTCGCGCGGGCATCATCGCGCGCGACGGCGAGTTTCGCGCGGGCATGTTCGCTGACCGCCTCGGCCTCGCCAAGCGCTGCGACCAGTCCGCGATACGTCTCGTCACTCTCCAGTGACGCCTCGACCTCGCCGACCCGTGTTTCATAAGCCTCGACTGCCTTGTCGAGCTGGCCAGCCCGGCGCGCGCGGCTGGCCTCCAGTTTCATGATCGTGTCGGCTGCCGCCTGCAATTGGTCAAGTCTTTCGCCAAGATAGGCCTCGTGGGCGTCCAGGAGCTGCGCCACGGCGCCATCAAGACCCGCGCCGTCACCATCAGTTTCGCCCGCATTGGCCGCTTCGATCTGGTGTTCGGAAATTGCCGCATATGCGTGCGAAAGCTGCTGGCGCGTGGCCGCCAGTTCGCCCTGCAGCATTTCTGCCGCCTCCACGGCATCCTTCAGGGCGCCGCGTGCCTGCGCAGCGGCTGTGTCAATCCGGCGAAGCACCGAACGGCCATCAAGCCACCGCCCCATCTGCCTACCACTCCACAATGGCGCCGCCGGGCGTCGCCACGTCATATTCCGGTTCCAGCTGCCCGGCCTGCTTGCGTGCGATCACACTGTCCTGGATGATCTGGTCATCAGCCTTGTCGGCCGCCACGCGGTCATAAACGGACCGGCTGACCCGCTGGCCCCAGCGCGACACCCTGTGAACGGTCTGTGTTTCCTCACTGACCACCGGCACGGAGATCGCCTCGCCGCGCCCGTCAATCGCCTCGACGACGAGATAGTAATTGCGCGCCTGGGGCGCATCGTCGGGAATACGATAAACGCCCGACCGCTCGCCCGGACGCGAGACGACCCGCACATCATAAACAGCAGACAGATCACCCCGCAACTGCCTCAGATCGCCAATCGCGGCCTGCACACCGGCCCGCTCGCCCTGTTCGAGTGCCACGCGGCCGGCCTGTTCGATCGCAACGATGCGCGCGCGCGCAGCCTGGCTGGTTGCCACGTCTCGGGCCGCGCCGGCTGCGGCCGAAAGTTCATCGGGAAGTGATTGCTGCATCTCCACACGAAGCGCCTCCTGGCGCGCTTCACGCGGGGCAACCACGCCGAATTGCCAGATCAGGGCAAAGACGCAAAGACCGGCGGCTGCCAAAGCGACCGGCTTTAACCAGCGCGCGCGCGTCACATAGATGATGGCAAGGCGGCGGCGCAGGCCGGGCTTTGCAGGCTGGTGGGAAAAGCGCCGGTCGGCCATGGCGTCCACGCCGTCGCGTATCACGCGCTCAGGAACGTCCATGCCCTGGCTGGCATAAATCTCCTTCAGGCGCGCAACCAGTTCTTCCTCACGTCCCTCGCTGTCCATTTCGCGCCGGAAGATCTGTTCGCGATGGCGCATCGTGTCGACGACGTCCATGGCCATCAGGACATCGTCGAGCCCTTCCTCGTGGCGGGCAGGTGCGGATTGGGAGGCCCTGTCCATTTGCCGGTTACTGTCTGGGAAGCAATGCGGCAGCCGCGCCCTGCTCGACCAGTTCGGCTATCCGGCGCTTGCCGTCCTCGACCGCCTCGCGGATCTCTTCGGAATTGCGTGTCGCAAGCGTGCGCATTTCCGCGATGATCTTCTGGTTGCGCTCCTGATAGGACACGACGCTGTCGACAAGCACCTTGACCGATGCGGCCGACACGGTCGGGCCATATCCTGCCCTTGTCGCCGCTTCCTGCACCTCGGTGCCGATCTCGGCGAGGACTTCAAGCGACTGGTCGATGCCCTTTTTCATGGCGTTCAGCGTCTCGGTGCTCTCATGCAGCCCATGCATGCCGGTAAAGCTCGCGGTCAACGCGGTCAGGACGATCTCATTGGTGCCGAAAAAGCTTACCGACTGGGCGTAGATGCGCTCCTTGGCATTCGTGGTCTGGACAAGGCGCGCCATGATCACTTCAGACGTGTTGTAGCCGATCGTGATATTGTCAGACAGGTCCTTGGCGACCTGGTAGCGCTTCTCCTCGCCCTGCAGGTCTCGCAGTTTCTCGTCGCGCAGCAATTCCAGTTTCGCACGCTGGGCCGGGTCCTCGCCGAGATAGCCGGCCACCTTGGCCACGGCCGCATTCACACCATCGCGCGCGGCCTGCAGCTTTCCGCCAGCCACTTCAAGCACCTCCAGCGCCATCACTTCGGACTGTTTCAGCGCGCCGCGAAAATCGAGATAGGCCTCCAGGATCGCATGCTCGCGCTGGATCTGGTCATTGGTGTCTTCCTGCACCTCCAGATACAGGTCCCGGATCTTGTCGAAACGCGTCGCGATGTCCCCGCGTGTCATCTTCATCCAGGCGTTGGAGACGCGCTCCATGGTCGAGATCTTTCCATCCTTGTACTGGTCGACCATGGATTTCGCATCATCGCGGATGGAGGTGAACGCAGCCGTGATGCCTTCATATCGCTCACCAACCGTCATTCCGGCGACCTGTTCGCGCACCACCTCGTTGAAGCGGCTCATCTCGTCGAGCGTGCGCGCAATGGCTGCGACCTTCGTCTCATCGAGTTCACTGATCTGCTCAAGCAGCGCGACAATCGGCGCAGGCGCCTTTTTCGGGCGTTTCGGGGCGAGCCCGACCTCGCGCAAGCCACCAAGCGCCTTGTCCAGATATTGCAGAGCCGTCGGGCTCTCTTGCACGGTCAATTCAGCCAACACCCTCTCCCAAGTCTAAACCCATGAAAACACTGGATACAGTCATGGCCCGGCGCGCGAAAAGAGGCAAGCTTCAAGCTGCAGGCACGCCGGCTCGAACCCTCGTGGCACGCGTGAGCTGCGCGCATGGGGATCGGTCTGACCGGCCGCCACTTATCGGGAAGCTGGCTCCGGCGATGCCTTCAGGTCCGCGAGAATCTGCGCGATGAGGCCGGGGCCGTGATAGACAAGCGCGGAATAGAGCTGCACCGCCTGGGCGCCGGCGGCGAGCTTGGCGCGCACATCATCGGCGCTGGAAATGCCGCCCGCACCGATCAGATCGAGCCGCCCGTCAATGATCCCGGCAAACGCGGCCAGAACCTGTGTCGAGGGCGCCATCAGGGGCGCGCCGGAAAGCCCGCCTGCCTCGCCGGCATGGCGGCTTTTCAGGCTTTGCGGGCGCGCAAGTGTCGTGTTCGAGACGATCAGCCCGTGCAGATAAGGCGCATCCAGGGCAACGCCGGCGATCTCGGCAATGGCGGCCTCGTCGATATCGGGGGCGAGTTTGAGAAATACCGGGCGGGCGCCTGCTTCGGCGTCCATGGCCCGCGCGGCCTCGCCGCAACGCCCGAGCAGTTCCTCCAGCGCCGCCTTGTCCTGCAGCCCGCGCAGCCCCGGCGTGTTGGGCGATGACACGTTCAGCGCGAGATAGTCGGCATGACCCCAGACGGCCATCAGGCCTTCGACATAGTCGCCGATCCGGTCATCGCTGTCCTTGTTGGCACCGACATTCGCGCCGACAATGCCGTTTCCCCGGCGATGGCGGCTCAGCTGTGTCGTGAAATCGGCGATGCCGGCATTGTTGAAACCCATCCGGTTGATGACGGCGCGGTCTTCATCGAGGCGGAAAAGGCGCGGGCGCGGATTTCCCGGCTGGGGCTCCGGCGTCACCGTTCCGCACTCGACAAAGCCGAAACCGAAGCGCAGCATGGCGTCAAAGACCTGCGCATTCTTGTCGAACCCTGCGGCAAGCCCGACCGGATTGGGCAGGACAAGGCCGGACACCGGCAGCATGACAGCGAGTTCCGGGCTGTCATGCGCAGGTTGCTGTGGAGGCACACCAAGCCCTGTGGCCAGTGCGCGGATCGTCAGTTCGTGGGCCATCTCAGGCGGCAATTGCCGGGCCAGACGGCTCCCCAATTGGGCAAGGAACGGCATCAGAACTCAGGGTCCGGCTGCACAACCGGGCTGGATTGCCCGATCAATTGTCATTATCTGCCGCGTTCCCACGGCCAATGCAATCGCGAAACATGCGCTGACGGCCCGCCGGCCAGGCTGCAAGGGCCCCTGGATCATCCCGGCCCTTTTGCCTCGGGAAACCAATTCGGAGTTCTGTTTTACAATGACGACCCTCCAACAACATCAGGACATATGGCGCGCCATCGACATGCTGGCCGAACGCCATGGTCTTTCGGCCTCGGCTCTTGCGCGGCGCGCGGGCCTTGATGCGACGGCCTTCAACCGCTCGAAACGGTTCGGCAAGGACGGGCGGCCTCGCTGGCCATCGACCGAGAGCATCGCGGCCGTACTCAACGCCGTTCATGCCAGTGTTGGCGAGCTTGCCGAACTGGTTTCGGGCGAAAGGCAACGCGGGGCGCCCGTAATGGCTCTCGAACAGGCTGGCGGTGCTGATTGTTTCGATGCTGCCGGCCATCCGGTTGGCCGCAGCTGGAGGCGCGAACACCTGCCTGGCCTTGGCCCTGCGTCGGTCTGGGCACTCGAAGTGACATCACGCGACCTGATGCCTGCAATCCGCCCCGGCGACCGGCTGGTCCTGATTGCGGACCGGGCTCCAGCGCCGGGAGACCGGGTGGTGGTTTGTACGCAGGCGGCGCAATTGCTGGTGCGGGAGCTTGGCAGGACAAAGGCAGGCCGCACCGAATTCATACCGATCAGCCCGCCCGCGCGAGGCCATTGGCTGGAGACTGCGCAGATCGCATGGATGACGCGCATCCTGTGGATCGGTCACTGAAATTGTGCGCTGGAGCTTGCCGGGTCCAACTATGGGGCCCATGCTCATCATCCTGATGGACTGGGACAAGCTGAAATCCTTTCACGCGGCAGCCGAAGCCGGCAGCCTGACTGCTGCAGGTGAACGCCTTGGCATCTCGCAGTCGGCCGTTTCGCGCCAGATCGCCGCGCTGGAAGAGCAACTCGGCATGTCCCTTTTCCAGCGCCATGCCCGCGGGCTGGTCCTCACCGACAGCGGTCATACGCTGTTTCGCTCGACCGGACGGATGGCCGCCGCTGCAATGGCGGCAGGTTCGGCGCTGCTCGACCAGCAGGAAACCCCTCAAGGCCACCTGGTTGTCACCGCGCCCGTGGCATTCGGCTCGACATGGCTTGTGCCGCGTCTGGCCGGCTTCATGGAGGCCTATCCCGAGATGCGGCTCGATCTCAGGCTCGATGACCGCGAATATGACCTGCTCAAGCTCGAAGCGGAATGCGCGATCCGCCTCTGGGCCGCCGACAAGGCCGATCTCATCCAGCGAAAGCTCGCCAGTGTCGCCACAAGCCTTTACGCCACCCCGGCCTATCTTGACCGCCATGGAACTCCCGAAACGCCTGATCAGCTCGATCGCCACAGGATCATCGGTTACCGTCAGGAAGGGGCACCCTTGCAGATGCAGGCGATGAACTGGGCGCGCCAATTGGGACGCGACGATCGCCCGGCACGCGAGGCGGCGCTTGAAGTCAATAATGTGTTTGCAATGCTGCGCGCAGTCCAGGCCGGGCTCGGCATTGCCGATGTGCCCGATTACATGGCGGCCACCGTTCCGGGTCTTGTCCGGCTGATGCCCGATCATGTCGGTCCCAGCTTCGATCTGTATTTCATATATCCAAGCGATCTGCGGCGCTCCAATCGGATATCGGCTTTCAGGGACTTCCTGACCCGGGAAGTTGAGGCACTGCGCGTGCACAGGCAGGTGGAATGATCGGACCCACAGATCAGATATGCAAATACGCATGATAAATTACATATTACCCCCTTGTTTATGGGGAGATGTAGGTTATCTGCATGGCTTAGTCGCGGTCCCGGGCTAAAACCCGATCCTTCCTCCGATTGGGCGTTTCCTCCCCCTGACGGGACCACACCTCAAGCCGGGCGCGGACTTCCGCAGCCCGGCTTTTCTTTTGCGCCAGGGACACGAAAAAAGGGCAGGCTCCTTGCAAGCCTGCCCCGCGTTCTTTTCGCCTTGCAGAGCAGGCGCGCGCGTCAGATCGAGGCGCGCAGCATCCATGCCGTCTGTTCGGACAATTCGGCACGCCGGGTCATCAGGTCCTCGGTCACGGCGTCCCCTGACTGGCTTGCCACCTCGATGCCGCGTTTGGCAGCACGTGACACGGCCTCATGACCGCGCGCGAGATTGGCGATCATGTCATCGGCATCCGGGATGCCATTGTCGGGCTTGATCGTCGCATCCGCCAGCATTTCATCGGTGGAGCCCGGCGCAAAATGCCCCAGTGCGCGAATACGTTCGGCGATCACATCGAGCGCTTCCCAGAGTTCGCGATACTGCTCCTCGAACGAATTGTGCAGGCTGTTGAAGCGCGGACCGGTGACATTCCAGTGATATCCATGCGTCTTGACGTAAAGCGCGTAGGTCTCCGCCAAGAGCACTCTCAGCGCCTTGGTGCTGTCATCGCGCTGTTTGTCGTCAAGTCCGATATCGATGGACATGTTTGATCTCCTTTGAGTGACTACACCTGTCACATGGTCAGCTTCTGGCGAACGACAAATCGAATGACCCGAAACCTGCCATAAATATCCTTTATGCCAGCGCTGAGCAGAAACGCTGGATCCGTTCCATCGCAGCTTCGAGTGCCTCGTTCGAGGTGGCGTAGGAAATGCGGAAAGCCGGTGACAGGCCGAATGCCTCGCCGAACACGACTGCGACCTTCTCTGCCTCGAGCAATTCCTCGGCAAATACCTTGTCACTGTCGATGACACGTCCGGACGGCGCGCGCCGGCCAATAACGCCCGAACAGTCCGGATAGACATAGAACGCCCCGTCGGGTGTCGCACATGACAGCCCCTGCGCCGCGTTCAGTCCCGCCACGACGAGGTCGCGGCGCTGCATGAAGACGTCATTTCGCCCGGCGAGGAAATCGTGCGAGCCATTAAGCGCCGTCACGCTCGCCCACTGGCTGATCGAACAGGGATTGGACGTGGTCTGGCTCATCACCTTGCGCATGCCATCGATCAGCGGTTTCGGTCCGCCAGCGAAACCGATCCGCCAGCCGGTCATGGCATATGCCTTCGAGACCCCGTTCATGGTCAGTGTCCGCCCGTAAAGGCCGGGTTCAACCTCGGCAATCGTGCAAAATTCGGTGTCGCCATAAACAAGGTGCTCATACATGTCGTCGGTCAGGACCATGACATGCTCGTGACGCATCAGCACGTCGGCGAGGCCCTTCAGCTCGGCGCGCGAATAAACCGCGCCCGTCGGATTGGAGGGTGAATTGAGCACCAGCCATTTCGTCTTCGGTGTGATGGCGGCCTCGAGCTTTTCCGGGCTCAGGCGAAATCCGTCCTCGGGGCCACACGGCACGATCACCGGCTGACCGCCGCACAAGCGCACCATTTCCGGATAGCTGACCCAGTATGGGGCCGGGATCACCACCTCGTCGCCAGCATCAATCGTCGAGATGAAGGCATTGAAGATGACCGCCTTGCCACCGGGCGAGACATTGATCTGAGCCGGTGTGTAATCGAGCCCGTTATCGCGCGTGAATTTCGCGCAGATCGCCTCTTTCAGCTCCGGGATGCCATCGGCCGGGGTATATTTGGTCTTGCCATCGCGGATCGCTTGCAGGCCCGCCTCCTTTATATGGTCGGGCGTGTCGAAATCGGGTTCGCCAGCACCAAGGCCGATCACGTCATGGCCCTCGCGTTTGAGCTCTGTTGCCTTGGTCGTCACCGCGATGGTCGCCGACGGCGCCACCCGGGCGAGCGCTGCAGACAGCTGAATATCGGCCATGAGGTCGTCCTCCTTGCTGGAACATGCCGAGTCTTAAAGCCAGCGCGCCCTTGCCGCAATCGGGCGAAATGCGCATCGCTGCGCGCCATTGCCGGAAATTGCCGCGCCCTTCCTCACGGTTCGGAAAGCCTGTTGGTTCATGATCGGGGTTCTGGGTGGCTGCGTCCACCATTGGCAGGGAATAAGGGTCCATGGCCTCGATCGAATACAGGCTCGAAATTGCCAGGCGTGATTTCCTCGCGCTGGTCGGTGACATTCATGACTGGCTCGGCGCCCTCGGACCGGCTGAGCGGGTATTGGGGATTTGCGGGTTCAGCCTGGTCATTCTCTGGCTGGCCATGCGCAAGCCATCCAACTACGAAACCCATTCGCAAATGGGACGTCAATTCAACATGGCCCTGCTCATGGTGATGCTGTTTGGCCTCGGCATGGGATGGATCCTGCAAAGCTACGCCAAACTGGCCAGCCAGTTTGCCTGATCGGGTATAGACGCGTCAGGTCTTGCGCACGGCTGCCAGAACGGGGATGGCGAGCGTGCGCTCAAGCGAGCCCTGCGTGGAAAATCCCTTTCGCGTCACGGCCCAGAGAAGCCCCGCCATCAACGCCGTGAAGCTGGCAAACAGGAACCCGACAGCGGCGATGGGTGCCTTCAGGCTGGATCCATGGATCGGCGGGCGTGCCGGTTCGATCACCCGGATATTGTCGGCATTGCGAGCGGCGAGCTGCGTACGTGCGCGCGCCTCACTTTCGCGGGTCGCATAGTCGAGGACACCCTGTTCGGCCAGGTTGCGCGCGCGCTGAAGCTCCTGCCAGCGCGGTGTGAGCCCGGTCAGTGCGCGCTGGCGCACATCGAGACGGGCAAGTTGCCTTTGCAGCTCCCGGCGCTGTTCGCTCAGCGAATCGGCCTGCGCTTCGAGCGTTGCAAGATCTGTCGAAAGCTCCTGGTGAACTGGATTGGGTCCGCGCCTGACGGTGCCGCTCAGCCCCTCCTGCCCATCGATATAGGCCTCAGCCTGGGCAATCCGCCGGTCGATGGCCTGCACGGGTCGCGAGTCGGGACGATAGCGCGAGAGCAGGTCTTCACGTTCCAGCCGCAACTCTGCGAGTGTCTGATCGCTGGAATCCTCCACGAAGAAGTCGATTTGGGGCTCTGTGCCTGCGACCTGTGCCTTGAGCCCGCGCAGTTGTGCACGCACGGCACTGACCTGCGATTCCACGCTCAGCAATTCTGAACGCGCCGCCGAGATGAGCATATCTGCGCTCGCCTTTTCGGAGGCGAAATCGGAGATATTGTTGGCGTCGAGAAAGTCCCGGATGGCCTTTTCGGCATCCAGCAGTTCCGCCTCATAGGACCGGCGCTGGGCGGCGAAACTCTCTGTGCTGGAATCGTCGAGCAATTGCGCGCGGTATTTCAGATATGCACCAACCGTGGCGTTCAGGAGTTCGGCGGCCGTCTCCGGATTGGTGTGGGTGAACTGCGCCGCGATGACCGGTGTCTGCGGGGCCGCGCCGGTCTCAAGGTCTGCCAGCAAGGCTTCGACACCAGCCTGGAAGGCATTGCGCGAAATCCGGGCGCGGTCGCTGCCTGGCGCCTGTGCCATTTCACGGTCGCGGGCCTCGGCAATCCGGGGATAGATTTCATCGAGCTTGAAACGTGCCAGGACGCGTTCGGCCACTGCCGGGCTGGAGATCAGCTGCAACTCGGCCTGGATCACCTGCTCCTGCTCCAGCGGGACCCCCGCAGGACCGCCACCCGCAATCGGGCGGTAGACATAGAAATCATCAAGCGTGGCAAGCAGCCGGGTCGATGCCGTATAGGTGGTCGGCGCCTTCAGCGCGAGCAGGAGGCCTGCCAGGAATATCGGCAGGAAGACCGCCAGCATCAGCCATTTGGCGCGCCAGAGGCCAAGAATGATGTCCGCCGGCGAACGGCGAACGCGCACAGGGCCGGCGCTTTCGTGCCAGTCGCTCTGGGTGTTTTGCGACATGTTGCTGAGCCAGCCCCTGTAAAATGGATGTTCAGGCAAGGCGTAGACCTGCGCGATTTGACATTTCCTTAAACATTCAGAGGCAGAGACAGAAAGAGATTTTCCATTTGCGGCAGGATCTCGGACTTCTCAATGAAACAGGCCGCCCTAGCACTCAGTTGCCTTGCCATGACCGCCTGCGCCGTTGATCCGCAGCCGTCTGCGCAATTTCCCGTCGACGCCTGGCGCCTTGATGACGGCCGCGATGCTCCATACCTACTAGCGCCCGGTGACACTGTGGAGATCGCCATCTATTCGGCGCCCGAACTGTCGCGGACCGTGGAAATCGCACCGGACGGACGCATAAGGCTGCCGCTCGCAGGACCGATTCCGGCCGCCGCACGCACGCCGGAGCAATTGCGCGCATTGATCGTGCAGGCCCTGTCAGGCGATCTCAGGGAGCCTGAGCTTGATGTGCTCGTCACCGGCTTTGCCAGCCAGCAGATTTTCGTTGGCGGCGCCGTGGCCTCACCGGGCCTCATCGACCTACCCGGCCAGATAGACCCGCTTCAGGCAATCATCATGGCGGGTGGCACGACCCCGCTGGCGCGCGAGCGCGAGGTCATCCTGATGCGGCGTCTTGCCGGCGGCGAGGTCCGCACGGCCCTGATCGACATGCGCGCCGGACTGTCGGATCCCGCGCTGGCGGGCTGGCTGCCGCTGCGCCGTTTCGATGTCGTCTACGTGCCACGCACCCAGATTGCAGAACAGAACCGCTTCATCGAGCAATATGTCCGCAATGCCCTGCCAATACAGTTCTCACTGTTCTACGACATCTCCGGAAACAGTAATTAATCTTGCGTGAAATAGCAGCACCAATCTGGCATGCGGCTTGAACCGGTGTTTCAGCGCCCTGTTATAGGTTGCACCTGAATTGTGGCGGGCGCGCGCCATCCCGCGCCGCGCCTTGCCTGGCACCGGAGCCCTTCACATTGGACGCAGTTGACCGCTTCTCGCGCGCATTTGTTCTGGCCGTCACGCTGTCTCTCCCGGCAGCGCTGGCCGGCGCCGAGGAACAACGCCCGGCGATCGAGGCGGACGGCCTCAGCAAGGAGTTGCAAGACTATGTTGCCTCGCAGCTGGCAAGCCGGCCAGCCCCGGCCTCTCCTCTTGCGGCCCGCCGACAGGCACGCGACGCGGGGCGCACGGCCCGACAGGCCCTGAATGCGCGTGGCTATTTCGCACCGCAGATCGAAACCGCCGTCGAGCAAGGCCCGCCTTTGCGCCCGGTGCTGCGGATCGATCCGGGACCGCGTTTCGAGATTGGAAAAATACATATCAGCTGGCGCGGCACCGAACCCGCTCCTGATGTGGCAGATGCAGCACGCGGCGCAATCATGCTGCAACCGGGCGATGGCGCAATCCCTGAAGACGTGCTCGCCGCGCGCGCACCGATCGCCAGCACACTGCAACAAAACAGCCATGCATTCGCCGAGGTCGTCGGACACGATGCGCTCGGCGACAGAGCGGCGGGCAGGCTGGACGTGACCTATGAAGTCGATGCCGGCCCGCGCGTCGCATTCGGACAGGTCCGCTACCCAGACACGACACGTACGCGCAAGGCCTATCTGGAAAAGCTGGTCCCGTTTCACACCGGCGAAGCCTATTCCCCGGAAAAGCTCGCTGCGCTGAATTCGCGCCTGTCGAAGACGCGGCTTTTCACGGTGGCGCGTGCAAGTCTTGCAGAAACCGCTTCCGCCGTGGGCGAGGCGGGCCACGCGATCCATGATGTGAAGATCCAGCTGGAAGACCGACCACGCAACACGATCGCGCTTGGTGGCAGTTTTGCCACTGATCGCGGCCCTGGCCTTGATGCGCAATACACGCGGCGCAACCTCACGGGCAATGGCGACTTCCTGGTCGCGGAACTGACCGTTGCACAACTTGAACGCCTCCTCGACCTGGAATGGAAACGGCCTGACCGCTTCGGTTACGGGCGTGCCATGGTCTGGCGCACCCGCCTTGACCAGGAAGAGACCGACGCTTTTGACCGGCGCTCCGTCGAGCTTGGTGCGCGGCTGGAAAACACACGCAATCCGCGCTTTACTTACAGTCTTGGCGTCGATGTCGCACTGGTGCGCGAGACAGCACGGCTCGATCTTCAAAGCGACCTGGCGCAAGAGCGCGACCTGCAACTGGTCACTTTTCAGGCCGGGGCGCAGCTTGACCGTGCTGACAGCGCGCTCGACCCGCGAAAGGGATGGCGCGCCGACCTCCTGGTCGAGCCAACAGCCGGATTTGGCGGCGCACAGTCGCAATTCGTTCGATCGGTTGGCCAGGTACGGGCCTATCTGCCGCTGAATGGTGACAAGACGACCATTCTTGCCGGTCGGGTCCGGCTAGGCGCGGCCTATGGCGCCAATATCGGCGACCTGCCGACCGACAAGCGGTTTTTCGCAGGCGGCGGCGGCAGCGTGCGCGGTTTCGCCTTTCAGGCCATCGGGCCGCGCACACCTGATGGAACCCCGCTTGGCGGGCGCTCGCTGGCCGAAGTCTCCGGCGAAGTGCGCCGCATGATCACCGACACGATCGAAATCGCCGGATTTGTCGATGCCGGAACCGTCAGCGGCAATCCGAGATTCGGCTTTGATGAACTGCGCATCGGTGCCGGGCTGGGCGCGCGATATCATACGACGGCGGGCCCGATCCGGATAGATATCGGTGTGCCACTGGACAAATCGCGTTTCGATGACCCCTTCCAGGTCTATCTTTCAATCGGACAATCCTTCTGATGAGCACGCCATCGCCACACGAAACCGCTGATGCACCTGCCCGCCGCCAAAGGGGCTGGTGGCGCTGGCCCGCGCGGATCGCGATCCTGCTTGGCGTCCTGCTCGTGATCGCGGTGCTGGCAGCGCGTCTCCTGACCATGACCGGGCCCGGGCGCAGCTTCATCGAGACGCGCATCGAGAGCATCCGCCCGGCTGGACAGGCAATTGCCATTGACGGCCTGGATGGCGACCTGCTCGGCCAGTTCGAGATAAGGCGCCTGACGGTCTCTGATGAAAATGGCATATGGCTTGAGGCCGACGCAGTGAAGGCCCGCTGGCGCCCGCTGGCGCTGCTTTCCAGCCATGCACGTATCGACCTGCTTTCCGCGCAGGGGATTTCCGTCCTCAGGCGCCCCGAGCTTGCCGAAAACGAGCAGGATGAACGCACTGGCAGCGCCGGCCTGCCCGTCTCGCAGCTCACGCTCGGCAAACTGTCCATCGGCGAGATTGATCTTGCCGAAGGCGTTGCCGGCCCCAGCGCGCAATTTGCGCTGGAGGCAAGCCTGAACCACCGCCCGGATGGCGGCCAGCTGAGCGCCCGTCTGGAGCCCGAAAGCGCGGCGGGCGACCGGCTGTCTGCCGACCTGTTCTGGGGCGGGCCGGTTCCGCTATCTGGAAGCGCGCAGCTCGAAGGCCCCGCCGGCGGCCTGTTTGCAAGCCTGGCGCGGCTTGGGCCTGGCCAGGACATCAAGCTGGACCTTGAAGGTGCTGGCGAGCCGGAGGACTGGTCGGGCGATGCCAGTGTTGCCATTGCCGGAAACACCGCATTGCTCGTGCGCGCGCGCGCAGACGGCCCCGATTTGAGCGCGGCGGGATCGCTGAACCTTGGCACACATCCGCTCACCCAGGAGCTGGTCGCGCGGCTTGGAGCCGATATCGAGCTGTCCGCACAGATCGGCGCCGGACAAGCCGGAACCCGGCGGATCGTCTCGCGCCTGACGGCCGACACAGTCGACATCCGCGCCGCAGCGCTGCTGGGCGGCGACCTTCCGGAGCGGTTCGAGGTTTCCGCACGCAGTGAACGCCCGATGCAACTGCTTGCCAGCGATGACGCGGAAATGGATTGGGCAAGCCTTGATGGCGTTCTGCTGCTCGAAAATGGGACCATCATATTCGACGGCGACCTCTCGCTTGCCGGCCTTGGATATGGCGAGACGAGGCTCGACCGGGTCAAGGGCCCGGTGCGCGCAACCTATACGCCTGACACCCGCGCCGGTCTTGTCACGGACCTGACGGGTCTGGGCGTCTCACTGCCCGGTCAGCCAGCACCTCTGGAAACCGCCAGCCTGTCTGTCGATGCGGGATACAGGTTTGCGGACGGCGGGAGGCTGCAGATTGCGAATGCAAGCCTGAGGGCGCCCGCGATCCGCCTTGACGCGTCGGGGGAAACCGATGGCGCAGGAGGCGGGCCGGGCCTGCGCGGCACCGTCATGCTGGACGGGCCGGCGTCAGGCCTTGCCTCGGTTTCGCTGGAAGGCGACTGGCAGCTGCGCCGGGACGGGCGCGGGATCCGGGCGATTCTTGCCGGCGCGGCAAGTGACCTGCCCGCCCTGCCTGAACCTCTCGGTGCGTGGATGGATGGCAAGGCCGATATCGACCTGTCCCTGCTGCGCCAGGGCGATGGACAACTGGTCGCCGAGACGTTCGCCCTGCGGTCGGCGGGCATCCAGCTGACGGGCCGGGGCGCCCTGTCGCCGGACGGCGCGCTGGAGGTCACGCTCGACGGCACCGCAGATCGATTGCAGGACGGGCCACTTGCCAGCGGCCCGGTTCGCTTCGCGCTTGCGGCTTCTGGCAACAGTGATGCCCCACAGATCACAGCCGATGTGTCTGCGCCTTTTGTTTCGATTGCCGGTGAACGGTTGGCCGATCCGCGCCTTGCCCTGGAAAGCCAGCTCACTGGCGCGGCTGCGAATGGCAGTATCCGCCTTGATGCCGGTATCGAGGGCCGTGCCGCACGGATCGAGACGGCTTTTGCTGTCGATGACACCCGCTGGACACTTTCGGGTTTGCAGCTTGATTGGGGGGGGCTTTCCGGGTCGGCAGAGGCCAGCGCGCCGCTGTCACGGGTGCAGGATATTGCTGGCACACTGGACATCTCCGGGCCCCTTCCGAACATCTTTCCGGCACGCGCGATCGGCCTGGCAGCGACATTCTCGCCCGCAAACATCACGGCCTCGGCAAGTCTGAGCGGTCTTGATGCCGGCCCGCTTGAGGCAGGTGACATCGCGCTTGAACTGAACGGGCCGATCAACGCGCTCGATTACAGCATTGACATCATTTCAGGCACAGCCGTGATTGCCGGCATCCCGCGCAGCGTCGGCGGACAGGTCGAGGGAAAGATCAACGCGCTGATGCGCCCGGACGACCTGCACACCCAATTCACGGGAGACGTGACTGTCGACGATATCCGCCTTGCCACGTCGCGTGCGGGCCGGCTCGCGCTCACAGCGCGCGGACCTGAACTGGATATCGCCATCGCGGGTCTGGGCGGCACGGCACAATTGCAACTCACGCAAGGCGAGACCGCGCAAAGACTCAGCGGCGGCCTCGACAGCCTCGCTTTGGCACCAATCCTCCTGCTTGCTGGACAGGAAGCTGTCAACGGCACGCTTTCCGGCGAGCTTGACATGCAGCGCACGCCTGCCGGCCTGCTCGGAAACGTCGAACTCGTCGCCAATGGCGTGCTGCCGGCAGATGGAGGCGACAATCCGCTGCGCGTCACAGCCAGGGCAGAGACGACAGGCAACATCCTGGACACGCAGGTCCGCGCAACCGATGCAGCCGACCTCGAACTTATTGCGGACGCGGCCATTCCCACGGCATGGCTGGACGCGCGGGACACATCGGGCTTCGCGGTACGGCTGCACGGCGGCGGGCCGGTCAGCGCCCTGACCGCGCTGTTCATGCCTGACGAAACAGTCTTTGACGCGGCAATCGAGCTGGACCTCACTGCCCCTATACCGTTTCAACCCGCCAAGCTGGAAGGCTTCGCCTCGATCAGCGGCGGGCGCTTCGAGCATGACTCACTCGGCCTTGTGCTTGAGGAGATCATGGCAAGGACCGATATCTCCGGCGGTGAAGTCCGGCTTTCTGCACTTTCGGCCCGCGATCCCGACGGCGGCCAGTTGAGCGGCGAGGGCGCCTACCGTTTCGGTGGCGGCAATTCGCTCAGGCTTGCTGCGCAGAAGCTGCAGATTGCCAATCGCCGCACCGCCCGCGCAAAGGCCAGCGGCGAGCTGCGGCTTGACCAGACCGACACGGGATATGCGATCGTCGGCGATCTTGCCATCGACCGGGCAGAGGTCGATATCGGGGCGCTGCCGGGCGCCGGCCTGACGACGCTGGATGTGCGGTTCCCCGATGGTGACGGCGAAACCAGTCAGGGCGAGACTTCGGAGGAAACCACGATCCGTCTCGACGTGGCAATCAGCGCGCCCGAGCGCATCTTCGTTCGTGGACAGGGGCTCGACGCGGAAATGGCGCTGGAGGCAAGCCTCGAAGGGCCGCTCACCGACCCGCGTCTATACGGCACAGCCCGGATTGTGCGCGGGCGTTTCGACCTTGTCGGAAAGCGCTTCCGCTTTGCCGACTCCGAAGTGGTCTTCAATGGCAACGCCATGGACGCCGCGCTCGATATCGAGGCACGCCGGGAGACCGAAAGCCTGACCGCGATCGTCTCCATTGGCGGAACACCGCAAAGCCCGCAGGTCTCGCTAAGCTCGCAGCCGGAATTGCCGGAAGACGAGGTTCTCTCACGTGTCCTTTTCGGGCGCTCGCCGGCGGAACTGTCTGCACTGGAAACCGCGCGGCTCGCAGCCACCCTTGCCCAGCTGGCCCGCGGTGGCGGCGGTGGCCTTCTCGGCGGGCTCCAGGACACACTCGGTCTCGACCGGCTCGATTTCGGCCAGGATGCCTCGGGCGCGTCGGAAGTGACCACAGGCAAATATATCGCCGAGAATGTCTATCTTGAGGCCCGCACCGGATCAGATGGCCTTCCGAAACTGGTGCTGGAGTGGGAGCCGCTGGAAAATATCGAGGTGGAAGGCGACATCACCCCGAGCGAGAGCCAGGAACTGTCGATCCGCTGGACGCGCGATTTCGACTGACGGCTCCGCCCCTTGGGTTGACTGCGGGCCTGCACCTGATCGCCTGCACCGGGTTTTCTGGCCGCAGAAGTGTGCCGGTTGCCAGCGCCCTTCCCTTGCGTGACCGCTTTGAATTGCCGGGAAGGCGTGTGAGCATCAGCGCATGGATGGCTTTCAGAGCAAGACGAGCGGCAGGGGTGGGCTGGCCTATCCCTTTGGGGATGAGACGCCTGCAACCGGCGAAACGATGGAGATCGCTCCGGGGATTTTCTGGGTGCGGATGCCGCTGCCGTTTTCGCTGAAATGGATCAATCTGTGGCTGATCGATGATGGCGGGGAATGGACCATCGTCGATACCGGCATGCCGCTCGACGACACAAAGGCGGCCTGGCGCAGGATTTTCGCGGAAAAGCTCGCCGGCCAGCCGGTCACCCGGATCATTGTCACGCACATGCATCCTGACCATGTCGGCAATGCCGGCTGGATATCGCGAAAGTTTCCCGGCGCGCGACTGCACATGTCACGGCTGGAGTATATTTCCTGCCGGATGCTGGTTGCCGATACGGGCCGCCAGGCCCCGCCGGAAGGAATTGACTTCTACACACGCGCCGGCTGGGACGAGACCGCGATTGACGATTACCGCGCGCGCTTTGGCGGCTTCGGACGCGGTATCAGCACAATGCCGGACGCCTATTTTCGGCTGCAGGACGCGGATGCGTTTGAAATGGGCGGGCAGACCTGGCAGGTGGTCACCGGCAATGGCCATTCGCCGGAACATGCCTGCCTTTATTGCCAGGCGCTCGGGCTGCTGATCTCCGGCGACCAGTTACTGCCGCGCATTTCATCGAATGTGTCGGTCTTTCCGACCGAACCTGAAGCCAACCCGCTGGCCGACTGGATGGACAGCTGTGCCAAGCTGATCGATGCCGTACCTGATGATGTGCTTGTCCTGCCGGCGCATAATGAACCCTTCACGGGTGCTCACAAACGGCTGCGTCACCTGATCGACGGGCATGAGGTTGCGCTTGAACGCCTGAAATCGCGTCTGGCCGACCAGCCGCGCCAGGTCATCCAGACCTTTCCTGCGCTGTTCGGGCGCAAGATCGGCCCGGATGTGCTCGGCATGGCTACCGGAGAAGCCATCGCCCATCTCAACTGTCTCATCGCACGCGGCGAGGCAGTCCGGCAGACCGGCGAAGATGGTATTGACCTCTACCACGCCGTCTGAAGCCCGCTATGCGGACAGGCAGGCAGGGCGCGACCACAGGCCCCCTTTTCGCGTTCTCGCTGAAGGGAGCCCTGAGGATCACGCGGCCTGCAAATCCTGGATGGCCAGGCGAAGCGCCTCGACATCGCTGGCCGTTTCAGGCTTCTCGGCGAGCAGGCGTTTGATCTTGCGCACCGCATGGATGACAGTCGCATGGTCGCGGCCACCAAAGGCATTGCCGATCTGCGGATAGGACTTCTGCGTCACCTCCCGGCAAAGATACATTGCGATCTGGCGCGGATAGGTGACGCTCTGGGCCCTGCACGGGCTGACAAGATCGGTCTTGCTGACGCCGAAGACCTGCGTTGCGGCCTTCTTGACCATATCGAGCGTCGGCGGGCGCAATTCGCCTTCATGACTGCGGATCACGCGGTCGAGCATTTCCATTGTCGGCGCATCGGCGCCGATGCCCGCTTCCATGTAGAGGCTTGCCAGAACGCCGGTCAGTTCCCGGCCGGGACCGCGCACGCGCTTGCAGATCCGCTCGACCATTTCATAGTCGATCACGAAATTGGGCGCATTCCTGTTGTGCAGGCCGGCATGCATCTGCACGATGGCGCGGCGCATTTCCTCGTCGGGCAGGCCGACCTCGACACAGGCGCCACCTTTCAGCTCGCTTTTCAGTCGCGGAGAAAAACCGGTCAGTTCGCCGGGCGCAGCATCGGCCGTGAGCACGACCAGCCCGCCATGCGCGGTAACCGCACGCAGGCTGGCGAAGAATTCCCGGTCGGTTCCCGGCGCGTTGGCAATCCATTGCAGATCATCAATCAGCAGGAGATCGCCCGTGCGCACCCGCATTTTCAGCGCGCGCGTGTCCCGCTCGATCGCGCCACTGACAAATTCCGTCTGGAACTCCTCAGCGCTCATGAACACGACACGCCGACCGGAGGTGCCGGCTTCGGAAGCTTGCTGGAGCGCAGTCATCAGGTGGGTCTTGCCGGTGCCCTGGCGCCCGTACAGCAGGACGATCCGTGCCGGCATCTCGCCACCATCGGCGATATGCCGCATCAGCTGCGCAGCCTTTTCATTTGAAGGACCGACAACAAGCGTCTCGAAGGTCTGGTGCGCGCGATCACGCGCCACAGCCGTTTCGCCCGGTGCAGCTTCGATATTTTCCGCCTCGCCAGGGGCCGGGTCAGCCCAGGGATCACAGATCAGGTCGGCAAATTCATCGCCATGAGTGGACCAGCAGATCAGGCGCACCTGGCGCTTGCGCGGATCATGTGCCTTCCAGAGCCGCTGGATGAGGCGCTTGTGCTCGCCATCGACACGGTCGAACATGTACCTGGACCTTGTTGCAAGGACCACCGCGCCTTCGACCTCGGCGATGAAGCGGATATTCTTGATATATCTCGCATAGTCATCATCAGTGACCCGTGTGGCCATATCGCCGCGGGCACGCATCCAGATCTCGGGTGCCCCGAGCATTCGATCCCCAGCAGCGCCGCCATCGCGACCCGATTTGTCAGAGTGTGTATTGATGCCGTCTGTATCGCGCGAACCCATTTTGAGTCTCGCCCCCTTGTTTTCTTCACGGTGACTAACACGACCAACGATACACAAGTACCTCCCCTTCCCACCGATTCTGGCAGGCTGAAAAACGCTCAGTCAAGGGACTAAATTCGTCGGTAAAGAGAGGCTATCGAAGGGCCCTCACCCTCGCAACACCAAAATTAAGCATACTAAGCAATCTTGCAGATTGACATGGTAAATGTTGCGGTTGCGCGAATTGTTTTTCGTTGATAAACAATGTGTTGTGGTCTAATCGTGAATTTTAATACTGCGCCGCAGCATATTGTTCTATGGGTGTTCCTGTCAACAAAACTATTCGTTCAAGCCTGTGGATTTCGGCAGTTTCAACCGGGTTCAACTGGCTGGAAAAAGCTGGGTTGCACAAACGCATGACGCGCTGCATGGATACTGCGCAACAGTGCAGACTTCATCCGTACAGCAACTAAAAAAGCAGACAACGAGATCTGTTGCCTGCCGACATTGCATGACGGGAGGTGACCACTTCAGCCGGCCAGCACGACCGGTCCCGCGAATTCTCTCAGCCCATCGCCCGGATGCGGCGTGACAGACGGGAGATCTTTCGCGCTGACGTATTCTTGTGGATGACGCCCTTGGTTGCCGCCCGCATGATTTCCGGCTGGGCCGTCTTCAGGGCCACCTCGGCGGCAGATTTGTCACCCGCCGCAATAGCCTCTTCGACGTTGCGAACGAATGTGCGCATGCGTGAGCGGCGCGCCGTGTTGATTTCCGTGCGCCGTGCGATCTTGCGCACCATTTTCTTGGCGCTCTTGGTATTGGCCATCAAAAACTCCTGAGTGCCCCGCGGGACAAGATTGGGTCGGATACAGAATTGGCTCACGCACGTCAACCACCAAGGCGATGTCAGCGACGAAACTCGTAAATTCTGTGACACCAGTAGCCATCACCATGATCTTCGATGCAACGCCAGCCCAGGCTGCGCAATTCCGGTCGGATCATCCTGTTGAACCATCCATGGGCCGCCAGGTAGACCTTGCCGCGCGCCGATGCCTCATGCAGGCGACGGGCTGCCTCAGCCGCGCGCTGCCTTGCCTGCGTCACGGTTTCGCCATCCAGGGCATGACCGTTCAGCCAGGCAGCCCTCGCCAGGATGTTCCATGTCTTTGGCAGGTAGCGCAGCCCCGGCAATTTGGGCGGCGGCAGCGGTGCCTCGTTGAACACCGGATCGGTTTCTGCCTCAAGGTGCGGCGCGGCCAGCGCCGCTGTCTGCCGGGCGCGCAGGCGCAGCGAGCTCAGCACCACGTCCGCATCGGCCACCTCGTCCCTGAGTTTGTCCGGCACGACCTGGTCGTCGGCAAGACCGCCCGCCTCGTAGGCCTGCCACCAGTCACAATAGTCCTGCCAGCCCAGACGTGGTCCAACGCGTCGGTCAAGCGCCGGGCGTCCGTGCCGCGAAATCACGATCGGTCCGATCGCCGCTGCCTGCGGCTCGCAAACCGCCGGCTGGCGGGTGTCGTGCGCCGCAGCGCCGGATGCTGAATCACTGACGGACATGGCTTGCCTCGCGGGGTAGCCCCGCACGAGCCGGGCGGCAAGCTTATTGTCGTGCGGCGCCTGCCCCGGCAGGCCTGCGGCGCATTCCAGATTGCTCACAGCCCCTTCCAGAGCCGCCCTTTCGGACAATCCATGCCAGGCGCGGCGCGGCAGCGATTTGTCGAGAAGATCACGGTTTCCGCCCGCCCGATAAGGTGGTCAATGGGAACGAAGCCGATGGATGCCTCGCTCGCAGGCATGGATGCAGGCAGCTGGCAGCCGGCTTTGTCAATCACGCCGCCGCGGGCCGGGCAATGGCCCGACGTGTCCCGCCCGTCCTTGGAATTGTCCCGATTGTCACCGATGAAGAGGACATGTCCCTGTGGGACCACGAATTCGGCCGTGGAGTCCGCCTGGCTGCCGGCGCGCCATTGATGCGTCAGATAGGACTTGTCGCCGATGGTCTCGGTATATTCGCGGGCATTGACCGGCCGGGCGCGCTGGTGAGGGATGTAATTGACCCGCCCCTCGAACACGGTGGGAACCGGCTCTGCGTTCAGGAACAGCTGCTCGTCTCGCATTTCCACGCGGTCGCCGGGCACACCAATGACCCGCTTGATCATCACCCTGTTGAAATGGGGATGCATGAACACAACCACGTCGCCGCGCTCCGGCAGGCTGGAGAAGATGCGTCCCTGCCCGAGCGGCAGCAAACGGCCGAGCCCCCAGGGCACCGAAAAGCGGCTGTAGCCATAGGCAAATTTCGACACCGCCACACGGTCGCCCACGCGAAGGTTCGGCACCATGCTTTCAGACGGGATGACCCGCTGCTCATAGGCGAGCATCGAAAACACGAAGAAAAGCGGGATGAACACTGACAGCGTCACCGCCCACTCGCGCAGTTCGCGCACGATCTTCTGCCCGAACGTGCGATGTTTTTCGCTCTGGCGCGCGGCGGCGCGTTCTGATGGCATTACGGCGCCTCCGGCTTGGCTTGAACCTGTTACCTGTCTAATAGTCCGGTGGCAGATTGCGAAGAAAAAATCTCAGAAGAAAGCCCGCCCGGGCCGCTCTCAGTGATCTGTCCACAGCCTGTCGCGGGCAGACCCTGTTGCAGGGGCTTGCATTTTCCGCAGATTCGCAAAGTGTGTCGTCCCGCCCTCTTCCGGGCGGCCAGGGATTCGGCGCTGGACATCCGCGCAGCAACCCGTCACCGCTCGGAGACGGGAAAACTCCCGATAAATGTGATGCAAGACCAGAGGGCGACGAGCTATGAAACTGACCATCGAACGCGGCGACCTGCTGAACGCCCTCTCTCATGTCCAGAATGTTGTTGAGCGGCGCAACACGATCCCAATCCTTTCAAACGTGCTGATGACGGCGCAGAATGGCCAGCTGACCCTTACGGCGACCGATCTCGATATCGAGGCGCTTGACAGTGCACCAGCGCAGGTCGACCGCGAAGGTGCGATCACGGCTCCGGCCGGCACGCTTTTCGACGTGGTCCGCAAGCTGCCATCGGGCTCGGATGTGGAGCTTGACCTGCAGCCGGAGAACCAGCGCCTCACCATCCGCGCCGGGCGTTCGAATTTCGCCCTACCCACCCTGCCGGCATCCGACTTCCAGACAATGTCCGGCGATGTCGGAGCGATCAGTTTCGAAATGGAGGCCGCCGACCTGCGCCGCCTGATCGACAAGACCCGGTTTGCAATCTCGACCGAGGAGACCCGCTATTATCTCAA
>CAYXQV010000009.1:0-22250 GCA_964467505.1 uncultured Hyphomonadaceae bacterium
CCCCCGCCGCCCGTTCGGCCAACTGGATCGCCGCCCAGTATCGAGCCATGAATGGAGACTTCGTTATAATCGGGGAATGACAGCGGCTGAAATTACGCGCATCTTCCTGGTGGGATGTCCGCGGTCGGGCACCACATTGCTCCAGAGCATGCTTGGCGCCCATAGCGGTGTCTACACGATTCCAGAGACACATTTTTTCTCTCGCATATTCCCTCGGAACCCACTGTTACGAAAATTCCACCTTACAGATCGAAATGTCCGCTCTTTCTTTCGATCAAAGGTCCTCGAGCTGGATGCGGACCCGAATTTCTTCCCAATAGGGTTCAAGGCGCTATTTCTTCGTAATTTCGGCCGCGGTTTTTGCAAGGTTCTGGATACCGAATCTAACCTCCACGGCAAGTACGCATGGGTTGAGAAGACCCCTCAACATCTTCACCGCATCACGCATATCTCAGCGAGCATTCCAACGGCGAAATTCGTTCACGTCATTCGCCCGGGTACGGA
This sequence comes from uncultured Hyphomonadaceae bacterium, assembly GCA_964467505.1. Lineage (GTDB taxonomy): Bacteria > Pseudomonadota > Alphaproteobacteria > Caulobacterales > Hyphomonadaceae > UBA5336. The sequence continues at coordinate 505 of CAYXQV010000009.1, forward strand.
CACGATAGCGTCTCTCTATCATGTAACCAACGAGTTTCCTGACCAGTGGGGTGGCTCACGAACTCTCCATGACTGCATTGAACGCTGGGTATCCGACATAACGGAATCAGCGCGCTACGTTGGTCATCCGCAGCACCATTACGTACTTTATGAGGACCTCGTTCGATCACCCGAATCTACCTTGTTAACGTTGACCACGTTTCTTGGGTTAGCCTTCGAACCGCAGATGATTGAAGAGTATTCCAGCGCATATCGCCGGCACGTTGCTGAACGTGGCGCTGAATGGACCGCGAACGCTGGTGGACCACTGGACCAGACCAAACAAGGTCGTAAATTTCACGAGTACCTATCGATTGAGCAGCAAGCTATCGTCGAAGATCGTCTCAGAGCCCTATCTCTGAGTGATGTCAGCCGGGCAATCCCACTTGATGCCCCGCGCATGTGAACCTTATCCAGACACGCACCCCGAACACGACCACGGTGCGATTTAGCGTAATACTCTACTGTATCGCCGATTCGCTTAATCGTCGGCGGAGCCAGCGCAACAGTAACCGCGTTTCCAACGGATCTCAGCTACGTGAAAGAACTCAATAGACAGATGGCAACAGGGGCTCTCTGGATGGCGACGTTGAGAGTCGCAGTGCGCGGCCTGGGCTTGGTCAGCACCGTCATTCTCGCCCGCCTTCTCGTGCCAGAGGACTTCGGCCTTGTCGCCATGGCAACGTCGCTCATTGCGTTTCTCGAACTTGCGACGGCATTCAGCTTCGATATACCACTAATCCAGAAACAAGATGCGGATCGTCGCCACTTTGACTCAGCGTGGACGCTTAATGCGCTCTTCTACGCCGGACTAACCATTTTACTACTTGCGCTTGCGACTCCCGCCGCTGCCTTCTACGACGAAGAACGACTAACCCCGGTCATATACGTCCTGGCACTCGGCTTCTTCATCAAAGGTTTCGAGAATATTGGCGTCGTCTATTTCAGAAAAGAACTGGACTTCCGCAAGGATTTTATTCTTCTGTTATCGAAGAAACTGCTTGGTTTCTGCGTAACAATACCCCTTGCATTCGCCTGGAAGAGCTACTGGGCGCTGGTCGTCGGAATGGTCGCAGGCAATCTACTGGGCGTCGTCCTCACTTATTACCTGCATCCGTACAGACCCCGCTTTTCGTTCGCGATGGCCGCGGACCTCATGAACTTCTCCAAGTGGCTCATTTTCAATAACGCGATCAGCTTTCTACGTATGCGATCACCGGATTTCATTATCGGCCGGGTCTCTGGTCCAGCCGCCCTCGGTCTGTTCAACATTTCTTTTGAGGTATCGACCATGCCGACGACCGAGGTCGTCGCGCCTATAAACCGAGTCGTTTTTCCCGGATATGCCAAGCTCGCGACAGACCCTCATGCACTGCGTCAGAGTTATCTGGATGTCCTGGCGATCATCGCGCTTGTAGCCCTCCCTGCCGGCGTTGGCCTGAGTTCGGTCGCCGAGCCGCTTATCGACATCGTATTGGGGGACAAGTGGATCGAGGCAACTCCACTAGTAGCACTGCTGGCGCTGTTTGGCGCGGTTAACGCGATACAGACGAATACGGGGTCAGTCTATAACGCAATTGGAAAGCCCTATCTTATAGCGATAATCGGATCAGTAAACATAGCTGTTCTGCTTTCAACGGCCATTTGGCTCGCTATCCACTACGGCGCCATTGGCGTGGCGGCTGCATATCTTGGGACGAGCATCCTTATGGCTCCTATTACCTTTGCTATCCTGTGCCACCAAATCCGCCTCCCGTTCCGCTCGATCCTCAGTGTATTGATTCGCCCGATTTTTGGGTGTGGCGTTCTCTATGCCAGTGTCGTTTCTCTCGATGACAACGTTTTGATACCGCAAGAGTTCGGATCACTTGGAAGGCTCGCGATCCTCGTGCTGGTCGGCATGTTTAGCTACGTTGTTAGCACCCTAGGTTCATGGCTCCTTATCGGACGTCCCAGAAGCGCTGAATATCGGCTCGCCGCAGTTGTCGGAAGAGCACTTAAAACACGAATCACTCGCCCCAACCATACGAAAGACGCCTGAGGAGCTATCACAAAGCGGTACGCTTTTTACTCGAGGGATTTTGGCGCAGCTGCCTGTTCGACGTTGAGGTGTTCCCTGACTTGAGCGCTCGCGATCTCGCCACTCCAGAGAATCATTTCTGCAGCCCAAGGCTTGAGAGAGTTCCGTCACTCTGACGGCCGAGAATTCGAATGGCCCGCACCATCGATAAGCTTCGCTACTACCGGTTGCGCTATTTCCGACCATTTCCACCTCCGCGCTGCACGCATGTTTTCCTCACAGACTTTGACGCTATCGTGATCACGCGCTTCCTGCATACGGGCGGCGAGACCGGAGATGTCGCCGGGTTCATACAGAAGATTATTTCCCGATCCCAGTACCGACGGTATGCATCCGACTCTTGGTCCTATTACGGGCCGGCCGAATGACATACCGAGGATCGCCACCCCTGAGTTCAGGCCGGCTGTATGACCAAGAACGACGACATTACTGGCATTCAGATACAACTGGATATCATCACTGTCAATCATCCGCAGGTGAAAGTGCATCGAACTTGAAAAGCGCTTTTGAATGGCGAGTCGCGCTCTTTCACCGAAGCCGCCCGAATACCCCATGCGACCCGCGATTAACAGCACATCCTTCTTTTTTCGGATCCGCTTAAAGCCATCGATTACATGGTGAATGCCCTTATAACCTCGAATCGCACCGAAATGGAGATACACGAAAGCATCCTCTTCGATGCCAAGTTCTCGCCGTGCCTCTTCACGATTCACGGAATTTTTGTAGCTGAAAAAATGTCCGTGCTGGGCAACAAACTGTCTCTTTTCCGAATCGACGGCGTAGCGTCTGGCAATTCCTTCAAGCGAGCATGCGCAATGGTGATGAATGATGTCGGCGTCATCAATCACTCGCTGATAAACGGCCTGGTCTCGCTCCATATCGGGACTCTCGTGCGGTTGTTCATTGTGGACCGTCCAGGCGAGCTTCGCGCCATCATCGCGTAACTGCTCGAGACGGCTCAAAAACCTCCTGATCCGCACATCCGGCGTTCCCGCACCAAAGCCGCGGGCGACTTCCTCCGGCCAGTTGAGATGGACGATATGGGGTATATAGTTGGATTCAAAAAAGTTTTCGGGACCATATACAATCTCGCAACCCAGCTCACGATATGCACGCCCCAATTCCTGAACGTAAATATTGCCGAAGAGTCTGTGCGGCAGCAGGACCTTCGTTTTCGCTGTGTGGCTCTTCACTGAACGCTCCCATTGAATATGGCGGCGAGTGGCGGATTGACATTAGCCCTCGTCATTACTAAACAATTATTTTAACGGCCGTAGGTGGCGGGATCCTCAACTGCTGGTGAGAATTACACACAAGTATCAATTGTGAAAAATGCCAGGCGCCATGAGAACCGTTGAACGCGTCGGGACTCGCCACCTGACCTGTTGCAGCCGATCTGCAATCCGCGCTCGAGGCTCTCGGATTCATCTCAACTCGCACTAGACCATCGGCTGGCCGAAAACGCCATCCACGAGAATTTTTGGAAACTCCCATCTTTCCCGCACCCCCTGCCAGCCACAACGTGTAGACACGCAACGGCGATATAGTTCGATTCGCGCCCGCTCACCACTGACGAACACGAAGATGAAGATACAGGATGATTAACATAGTCGTTCAACAACTGAGTCATTCCGTCGCACCAGGCACAACCGTATACTGTCGTCTATACAGTAAAGCTCCGCGTCGATAGCTTCTTGAATTCTTTCGTCTGTTCGCACCGCAATCGTCAGCGATATTCTTTGAGTATGCTGTAATCAGCGACCTTCCGCTTCACGTTACGCTCCGAACGACTACCGGCCCGACCTTGAGAAGGGGCAGGCGCGAGAGGTAGATGTAGATCGAGGTATCAACCATGACACGCTCTCGCCAATTGGCAGTGCCTCTTTTGTAAAGTACGTCGATTCCTCCGAGTGATTCATCATGGAAATCTGCAGATGAACCAAAACACATCGCTGCACTTAGGTGTACCCATTTTTATGCAATCGACGCGAAAAACACTCGGTCGTACGAACCTAGTCACAATATCAATCCTCGGCGCAGGACATCACATTACATGAAGAATCTGCCGTCATCTCGAGTGCACTCTCGGAGCCCGATCTATATCGACTAACGCATCGAGTCGCGCTTTAATCTCACCTACACGCGCATCCCAGCTGTTCTCCAGCCCGGTCTGTTGCCGCTGCGCTCTGCTCCCTCTACCCTCTCCCGCCAATGCAACTTCGATTTCACGTTCCCACTCGGTCTGGTTTGTCGCGATGGCAACAACGTTGGAGAACTCGTGAACGGCAGCGAGATCCGAACTGACAACAGGTTGGCCAACGGAAAGATACTCGTGCAGCTTCAGAGGATAGATTCCGGGCGTCCATGCCGCCCGATCCGAGCGGTAGCACATGATGTTGACGTCCATGGCAGCCATGTAGAACGGCAGCTCGCGTCGGTCCTTATTTCCCAGAAAATGCACGTTCGGAAGACGTTCCAGTAGCGCCACCTCTTGACGAGTTCGGTCATCGTTAGCCATAAGGCCACCGATTATGACGAATTGCCAGTCCTCGTGTCGCTCCGCGAGCCGCTGCATCAATGGAAAGTCCACCTTCCGATTTAGATTGCCCGTGTAGCCGATCCGCGGACCCGGTATCTCCCCGATATCTGCGGGGATTTCGCAGGATTTTTCTGAAGCGGTAACGAACGTTTCTGAGTCTGCGCCGTTCGGCACAACCAGAGCCTCTCTTGCTCCTTCCCGCCTCAGCGCCGATGCGATCGCCTCGGACGACGCTATTACGAGATGACTACAGGCAATCAGCTCACGCTGCTGACGCGCGTGCGCTTCTGTCCAGCCGGGCGTCCCCTCGTAAAGATCATAGGCGTGATAAACGATATACTCCGGGCCAATCGACTTTGCAGCCTCGGCCAGTGTCGGGTGGAAGACATAGGCGATCCGCCGGCGCGGGCCGAGCCTCTCTGTCATACGCCGAAGCCGCCGTCCGTACGCACCGAGCATTAACGCATCCCAATGTCGGTGCCTCGGCCAGCGCAGAAGATAGCGTGGACAGCGATCAACCCACACTCCATCGTAGCGAAGGAACGCTCCATTGATCGGTGCCGCTTTCCATCGGGGCTCTTTCCGATCCCACACAAACCAAGGCCCGTTGGAATACGATACCGGTACGTGGGCGGCGAGGCGGGACAGTATCTGCTGTCGATTCATCCAAGGGCTATCCCAATAGTTCGGAGCGAATGCCAACACTTGGTAAGTCATGATTTCCATCTCAGTACGCAGCTCGCCGGCCGCGTTGCCTTTCTCTCTTGTTTGAGATTACCCCATCTTCCGTCCGACCATCCTCACCGCCGACATGTCTTGACGGTTGTTCAAACTCCAGCGAACTCATGCTGAAGCGCCAGAGAATGACGAGCAATGCGAGACACCAGTACAGTATTTCGGCCTTCAAAAACTGGGCAAACATACCGGCTCCGAAGTACACCAACAGAGCGCCCCCCAGCATGGCACGGTACAGAGCAAGATCATCCGGCAGCCCTTCGGAATCCATTTTTTTCAGCCGGCGGAGCATACCCGCGATGGCGACTGCCAGAACAATGAAGAGAATGATCCCGGGGATTCCCTGATCGACGAGTATGCTCATCACGGTATTGTGGGAGGCCCGATCACCGGAATTAGTCGCCAGCCAGCGCTCATCGAGGTAATCTTGACTCAAGGTCGCCGTACCCTGGTGACCCACGCCTAGCGGATGATTCGTGAACATCCTGAACTGGCTTTTGATGACTTCCAGACGGCTCTGGGCACTGCTGTCCCATTCCTGCTCTTTGTTCACAACTGCGCCGAGCGTCTCGACACGCGCCAGGAAGGCTTCATTGGCAATGAACACAAAACTCAGAACAGCCAGCAGGGAGAGAGCGTAGTACAGACGCCGAATGCGCCTTGGCTTTAGGTATAGCGTCGCCAGACCACCCAAGACCAAGCCGACGATCGCGCCTCGAGTCTCGGTCTGGATAATTCCGTTCAGGATGAGAGGAATCGTCAACAGCACCATCCACCTTTGCCGGCTCTTGGCAATCAGGAGCATGAATGCGGCGAACATAAGCCCTGTGCCGAGATGCATACTGAGTGTGCTCGCATCGTCAATCCCGGGGCCGCCAACCCCATCGAGGCGACCACCGTCGGCCGCCATATAAATCAGCCAGCCAAGGTAACCACAACCCAGAATATGCGCCATACAGAAACCGCGAAAGTCCTGCTCGTTATCGAGTAGCGTCAGCATCATGTATATGAGGAGCAGGTACTTCGTGAACAGGACAACGCCTTCCCCCTGCGAGTCTGACACGACCCATGGCCATTGCACCCACATCCACAATGTGTATAGGATCAGGACTTTTACGATAGTCGAGTCGTGCCACGCTGGCCGGTCTTCCGCAGGCGCACGGTGAATAAGAATCGCAATGAAGGTAACGGCCGCCGATACCAGGGCCCATCGGAGATCCGGTAGCGCATCTCCCCACCACCGCGAGGGCGGATGCAGGTAGAAAACGGCCATATACGTGTATAGGCCATACATCGGACGCACGAAGAGCGCCAGGATCAGACCGAGCGTAAAAGCCAACAGGAATAGCAGTGCAGTCTCAGGCATTTTTCACGTTGGCCAAGCTCAATAAATGACGATTATCATAATGCGGTGCGACAGACGAACGGTAAGCGTTTATCGGTGATTATTCTCAAGCAAGCCCCCGCGATATCGCTTTGGACAGGCGTCCCAATACACTCTGGCAGCCAGGTCGCATAGCAAACGACGCCGACCGCGTCTTCGAGCTCACCAGCCTAATACGCGACGAGGATACTGATTACAATTTTCACGAATCCAATTTGCGCTCCGGACAATTTCCACTTAGCAACTTGGGACACTAACTCCACCTAAATCCGCTTTGTCAACCATCCTGACATAAGGGAGTTACCGGCAATTGGCTTGGCGGCAACTTGGTTGTATCATCATTGGAGAATGACGGGGCGAGAATAGATACTGCATAAGGCTGACCTAATCCCAGTGGCGAACTATGTATTTCGGCGATAGCGATGAGGTTATTAGCAGTGATTCGAAGGAAACCAAGTCGGCGAAGTGCTAGCGTTTTCCTGGCTGTTTCGCTACTAGTCCAACTCTCGCTCTTGCCAGCCGATTCGCACGCGCTTGGCTGGGTAGGAGAATCTCTCAATGGAGTGAGCTGCCAAGGTCGAGGGCAAGGATTTGGTCCCTATGATTATTTCGACGTCAATGAGCGATCCGACCCCCTCTACAACGAAGGCCGCATTTGGGAGGCGGATGATCGGCATCTCCGCCAAGGCTTCTTACGTATGAGCCAAGATCCGCTTGGACAGGCTGACTACGAACGCGCGACCGCCGAGTTTGATTATATGCTTCGCGCTTTTCCAAATCATCCCCAAGCGCTACAGGGAGTCGTGAAGCTTGAATTGAAGAGGCAGACCATTAATAAAGCGAGCTCCACCAAACTCAACATAAAGTTCCCCCCACCCGAATGCTACCTGCAACGAGCCGCGTTTTTCCGACCGAATCAGCCTCATATCCGAATCCTGTACGGCGTCTATTTGCATCAAATGAGACATTACGATAAAGCTATTGATCAATACCTAATCGCATTGCAGCATACACCGGCTTCGGCGGAGGCACACTACAATATAGGCTTGGCTTATCTGGCTATTGACGACTTGCCCAAAGCGATCGAGCACGCGGAGACTTCATATAAGCTAGGCTACCCGCTACCAGGACTGAGACGTCTTCTTCGCAAGCGCGGATATCAAATAGCTGCAGATTTGCCATGAGACCAAACTTTGGTCCTTCTCACCAAAATGCAGACTCCTTCAGTTGGAAGTTAGGTTAGTCGGCGCTTTCGGTTCCGGACCTACTTCAATTTGGAAAAGCGGCTCAGTAGATACTACTAAGTCATCATACCAAGTATAACCGACAGCATGCGATAGGCTAGAGTCCTTACCAGTGTGATAAGGGGTCAATTGAATTCGGTTATACGCATCGGCAGGACTATCGTTGTAGTCAAGACGATAGTTTTTCATGTCGATGAACTGTTTTAGTGCTCCGCCTTCATAAGCGATATACGCTCTGATGTCGCTTGTCTCAGTACCCCATTGGCCGAGTTCGATTTCATAGTAGAACGTGATCCATTGATCAGGACGGTAATAGGAGCAGTCGTTAGCATTCTGATTCTGATAATGGCAATTGTAATAACCCTGCTGCAGCAGGAAGTCGCCATTGCCCAAGTCCACATCAAAACTGCGACCGCCACAATCCGTGTACATTTGAGGAAAACCACGATGAAACGTGTTCTGAGTCGTGAGTTCTACGCTGGCACATGAAGCGTTTGCCCCATGGATTATGACTTGCTTCCAGCCTCCACCTCCGTAGCGCTGCTCTAGGAAGTCTCTAGAAAATCGCTGCTTAAACGAAACGTAGAAGCGATCTCCGGCACTAAAGTCATCACCCAAGTCGGACAACCAGGAGCCCGAAGAGTTAGCTCCCGTGTTTGACGGAATTTCAAATCTCAAAGAGCCGCCCCCATTCGCGTAAATTGAAGAGTCTAGAGCCCCTCTGAGCGATCCGTCGCCTGCTGGCAGCAGAAATGGAATCACCTCGGAATCCGTATCGAACCCTACGCATTTCACGACGCCTTGCGAATCGCATAGGGTACTCGCCATTGCACTCGGCGTCGTCTCCTCCGATTGCGCGGAAGTGCTCAACCTGTAGATGTAGACATCCTCGCGAATCGAATTGACAAGGACGAACACGTTCTTTGACGGCACATATTGGAATCGACCATACGTGCCAGTCGATGCTGGTGAAGTCGGCACTACGGTATTCGATGGGTCTGCTTGACGTTCCTCCCAGCGCCAGGTTTCTGGGTCGAGCGTATACACGCTTGAACCGCCCTGCCAGCCCACAAAGACTTTAGCGTTGCTATCGTAGGCAAAACCGGGCGCCTTTGCCCTTACAATATCGTCCGGTCCAGATGTAGAGATCGCCAGACGTTCAGATGGTCTATCCAGGTTCCATACAATAAAATGACCGCCACCCGCGACAACCATAAGCCGACGATCCGGATCTATCGCCGCACTTGCATAAAGATCGACGCCGGCACCGCCCGCGGCCGGAAATTCGTTCCAGTCGTTAGTGGCCAGATCGAGCCGCAATAGCTGTGAAGTCCAGCCTGCTTGGTGCCAGATCGATTCCGTCGCGGAATCATAGACTGTTACACCTGCTTCGGGTACGCCAACGTTAGGTCTGTTGGCGAGTTCTACCCATTCGCCACTGACAAAATCGAACGCGCCAGTTCGATTATTTCGTGACCCGCCCGACCACACTCCTCCCATCCCAACAAAATAAAAGCGATCGGCTTTCGGACTGTAGGCCAGAGTATGATAAGTATGAGTGGAGCGAGGCCGTCCATCCCCGAACACCCCTGTGGCCTCGCTACCGCCAGAGGTTGCACTTGGGTCCGTGACGCGCGACCAGCTCAGTGTATCCAGATCGAAGGCATAAAGCTCGTTTCCAGCATAGTCAGCATGACCGCCACCCCAAACAATAAGACGGTCACGAGAGGTATCCAATGCTGCTCCAGACCATGCGCTCATGATCGCCTCCGGCCCGGTATTTCCGGATGGAAGCGGATCTGGGAGGACCGCACTCATATTGGTGTCCGGAACGCGAAACCATTCTCCCGCCGAAATTGAATCCAGACTGGTTGCCCTGGACGTTTCAGAAAGCAGCAATAATGATATGGCGACCAGGCACATCGCCGTGAGGATATTTATGGACGTACGAGAGACTAATCGCATCATGCTTTCCCTCAAAAATGCCGTAACGTAACGGCTCGCAAAGAAAAAAGCCGCGGAGGGACAATAAGTAGACTAGGGGAGTAAACCCTCAACATCAATTTCAGATGCTGATGCTGGCAACCCCGCTACCATAGGACAATGTCCCTTAGACCGGTGGCTTTGCGTCCTCTTCTTTCAAAGAGTTTGCCCTTTGAACTCCAGAGTGAGCTGCTCGCCCTATCTCTCGAATTCTTTCCGAGAGCTGTACATAATACCTCTGGTACTCGACAACTCCTTAAACGACATTCTAGTCCATTCGTTCGAGTGCCGAAAGTGTCTCAATATTGCGACACCGGCTGATAGAGATGGTCCGAAATCGCAGCCCCCCCCCTTTGTGGAGTACCCGCGATCGACGATCTGACGAACCCTTCGTCCTTGAATTCGCGACTGTATCTTTGATTGCTCATAGCACTTCCTCCTATGCTCGGATCATAGCTCGGAAGTGTCTACCGGACCGGGGTCACTCCAACCATAGCTCGGAAGTGTCTACCAGCCCGGGGGCACTCCATTTCGATCTATCGGGCTCACACTCGTCATCGGGACGACGATCACACCAGTATTGCCAAATCAGAGTTATAATTTATCTATAAACTCTGGTGCTAGTCTCAAACTGAGTGTCCATTCGAGGATTCCGTGGCGCTGCAAAATCACCCGACAGTGAGGTTTCGCGACCTCGTAGCCCACCCCCGAATAGCCACCTTGAGTTTGCTTCAAAATTGTGCATCCATCCTGACATACAGCGGCAGAGGCGCCATTTTTCGACTTCTTCAGGCTCAACCTCGCACCGACCGCAACCGGGTACTCGTACCCTCCTTCCATTGCCCAACATTGGTCGATCCTATTCTCGAAGCGGGTTACTCTCCCGTTTTTTATCGCATAAACAGTGATCTATCAATTGATGTTGAGAATGCTCTGAATAAACTGAACGATAAGACGAAGGCGATAATTGTAGTCAACTACTTTGGCTTTTCGACGGATCTCTCAGGATTGCTCTCTGCTTGCGAAGCACTTGCGGTGCCCATTATCGAAGATTGCGCACATTCCTTCCTTAAAGTCGCGCCCCTGCGCATGGCCGGCGAGCGCGGTGACGCTGCCATTTTCAGCTTCAAAAAGCTATGCCCCACTCTTGTCGGCGGAGGCACTAGATTAAATAGCCGCAAACTCGCCCGCCCGAACTCACTGACTGCCCCTCCACTTCGACAGACCATCGTCAATTGGAAGCAACTCTTCGAACAAGCCGTGAATAACTTGCCAAGTGATTCGCGCTTCCGTGCAACACTACAACGGCTCGAACAAGCTCGCGTTGCCCGCAAGCGGTCTCGCCTTGAATTGCCGGAGCGAGTTCCACACCAAGACAACTGCAGGAAATTTTCGTATCCATTTGATGTAAGGATTGACGGAAGCAGGATGCCTCTCTACGCGAAGCGCATATTAGCGACTGCGAATCTCTCCGATATTGCGGCCAACCGGCGTCACGCTTTCAATATAGTCAACGAACTGCTGAGACGCCAAAGTACGCTTACACCGATATTCTCAGACTTGGACGACTATACGGTTCCCTGGGCCTTTCCACTTACCGTCGCTAATAGATCCGTGATTGATATTCAACTTAGCCGGAACGGCATGCCAGTCTTTACTTTCGGAGAGACCCTTCATCCGCTGCTATTTGAGGCCGAAAAGGATGACCCGGAAATGGTTCAGGTCGCGAAGACCCTCAGCGACACCTTGCTGGCAATCTCGATCCACCAACCGATGGACGATCAACGCGTGACCACCTATGCAAACGCCCTCCAGCGATGTGTGCCTGGCTATCGGGTGTCAGCGGATGAGGCTACAACTCTTGCGCGCGCTTGATCTCATGTCTTCCTGGCCTCTAGACGAAAAATCGATCTCGGATTGGATCTACTTATCGCAACGTCGAGATTCTTTGCCACATGGCATCTGCCCGACTAGCCATCCTGCTCTTGCAGCGCTCTTGCACAAGATTCTCGCGAGCGACACTACACCAGTGTTAATTAGCGAAAAATCATCGCAGAGTCTGCTTGCTATACTGCCACTGTATCATCACCGCAATGAGACGCTCGGGTTGCCGTGGACCCAAATTGGGTGCATAGCCAACCTATATCCCGGGCGTGCAGGCATTTTATTCAATTCTGACGATCAAGAGAGCGTCGACGCGGCAGCCCTTGTGAGTCAGAAGCTATTCGACCATTCCTCGAAATGGGACGTGCTTAGCCTGACTCTTACCGCCGGCGGCCCTACAGAAGAGCTTCTAATTGAGGCCGCAGAAGCCAATCAAATCAGCTTTCGAATCGCTTCCGAAATGCAGATTCCCTACATTGAGATGAATGAGACATGGGACTCCTATTTCGGCAAGCTCTCGAAGAAATTTCGATATACGATTCGCAACGGCGAAAAGCAACTTCGTAAGGTCGGCAACCTCGAGTTAGCCGTCTTTTCAAAGCCAGACGATGTCGAGCCATTTCTACAATGCGTTGACAGAATCGAACGGAAGTCATGGAAGCACCGCGCCAATACGTCTCTGTCCACCAACGCAAAGCAGCAATGCCTCCATCAGCAGCTTGCTCCAGTGGCCGCAAAATTCGGCATACTCAAGGGGTTCGTTTTGCTGCTCGATGAGACGCCTATTGCGCATATTTATGGATTGAGTGCCGGAAGAGTATTTTGTGACCTGAAAGAGAGTTTTGACGATGCCTATTCACAGTATTCGGTGGGCTCTGTCTTGAAGTCCCTGGCCCTGCAAGAACTCATGGACGGCTCAATCCATTATTGGGACTTTATTGGTCCAACGGAATTTCATAAGCGCCGATTTACGGACAAACACTATTTGCAGCGTCAATACATCTTTTATCGTTCTTCGCTCGCTGGTCGGTTCTTGAAGGCCCGATTTGGTATCCGTCAGATAGTCGATCGCTTTCGCGTTGCGCCAACAGACAAATCCGCGACCTTCACAAGTTAGTATCCTGTTCCCATGGAACAGCAAATCCACAAAAAAAACGCATTGCTGATTGCCTTCCACTTCCCACCCATGCAGGGGAGCAGCGGAATGCAGCGTACACTCGGATTTGCTCGCCATCTTCCGAAGTATGGGTGGAATGCGACGGTATTGACGCCATCCTCTTTTGCATATCCAGCCACCGATATCGAGCAACTCCACCTTATACCCGAGGGATTGCACGTATATCGTGCCGCTGCACTGGACACAGCGCGCCATCTTTCAATTCGTGGGAGATATCCTGATTTACTGGCAGTTCCTGATCGATGGGTCTCCTGGATTCCCGGCGCATTGTTGGCAGGATTGCGGGCGATTCGTAATCACCGGCCGTCAGTAATTTGGTCCACCTACCCGCTAGCAACAAGCCATGTAATCGGATCGCTTTTGTCCCGATGGTCTCGCATTCCTTGGATCTCCGATTTTCGGGACCCGATGGTCGAGAAAGACCCTAGGACTGGTCAATATACTCCAAGCGATTCCCGGATTCGTAAGGCTCGTTTACGAATAGAGGCAATGTGCACTAAGCGATCCGCAGCACTCGTATTCTGCACCGAGTCAGCGCGCAGAATCTGTGTCGAGCGGCACGACGATATTCAGCAATCCCGCTGTCATGTCATCCCGAATGGATACGAAGAAGAGCTATTCAAGGCAGCAGAATCGTCGATCGGCCCCCTTCCGCTTTCAGCGGGCGAGACAAATAAGCAATTCAGAATCCTTCACAGCGGAACAATTTATCCGACACCGGACAGGGATCCTCAGCCGTTTTTTCAGGCATTGGCTAGCCTTAAGCAAGCGGGCCTAATCTCTCGCCGGGACATACGTGTAACACTCCGTGCCTCCGGCCATGATCAGCAATTCCGTCCTCTTATCGAAAATCTGTGTATCGAGGACCTTGTTGAGTTCGCACCAGCTGTGCCATATGCAGAGGCTTTGAAAGAAATGATTGAGACAGACGGTCTGCTGGTCTTTCAAGGATATACATCGAATCCAGCGATTCCTGCGAAACTTTATGAGTATCTCCGGGCCGGCACTCCTATTCTGGCGTTGGTTGATCGCGAGGGCAGCACAGCTGACTTACTCCGGAGTCTTGGAACAGGACACATTGCGCCCATTGACGATTGCAATGCGATCGCTGACGCTATCCTCTCGTTCCTAACGCGCGTTTCACGCCGTCAGTACTGTCATGCGGGTGCGAGAGCGTTATCACGCTACTCCCGTGAATCGCTAACGTCCGAACTCGCGGAAATTTTCGAATCTGTTAGCCAACCGAAGCGTCACTTGCCCCCCCGCTCCTCCCCTTGAATACAGCTCATGACCCTCCCCGTACAGATCGTCTCTACCCCACTGGCCGACCTAGGGCCGTCACTTCGTAAGAAGTGGCGGCGCTTGGCAGAGTCACTCCACCTGAACCCGAGCCTCTCGCCTGAATGGACTGCGGTAGTCGCGCGGAGCCACCCGACTTCTAGCTGCTGCAACTTGATACAGGCATACGACGGTGACGAATTAATGGCTATTTGGCCCATGGTCACTGAGAAGATCCAGTCTATTGGCGTGCCCCTCAAGGCCCTAGGTACGATAGCGAACTTCGTCTCCTACCATCAGGTTCCTATCTCCAGGCTCGATGCGGCAACGTCACTCGATATTCTGGCCGACGAAGCAAGAAAAACCCGTGCGGCGGTCATTCAACTTTCCGCCGTTCCCGATGAATCCACGTTTGCGAAATATCTCCAGCGAGTTGACAATAATAGCGATTTCCTAATTCATCGTCTCCGAGGAGAGGCCAGCCCGTATCTCCCGTTGAATACAACCTGGGAGGCACTTCTCGCATCGAAGTCAAAGAAATTCCGGTACAAAATTCGAAAGCGTGCCGAGTTATTGGGCGAGGACAACAGCCTTACCATGCGTTGGTTCACGCATCATGAAAGTATTACTGAGCTTCTGCGGGCAATGCGCATCGTCGAAGAGCATAGCTGGAAGAAAGACGCAGGGGTGTCACTATTTGAGCGGGATCATGAGCGAGCCTATCACGAACTTTTATTACCTTTCCTCGCTTCACAGGATGCGCTGCTCGCAAATGTCCTCTTTCACCAAGAGGCTCCGATCGCTTTCAATTTGTGTTGCATCTGGAACGGGTGGGTTGGCCAGCTTAAGACTTCATTCGATACCCGCTACGCTGAGTTTTCGCCCGGGTCCACTGTAATCGACACTGCGATCGAAAGAGCCATCGACTTGAATGCTCGCGAGTTTGACTTTCTTGGCGATACCGATCCCCACAAACTCTCATGGACGAAATCCGTACGGTACCATTCTGACTATTTTTTATATCTCAAGAGCAACCCGAAAGGTCGCATACTCGGAACACTAAAGAGCGCCAAGAATCGCCTTGCCGTCGATCATTGAGCTTGTGCTAGATCCCAGTTCGTGCCACCGAACTTGGTCACGGAGCGTTGCCCGAAGAACATATCTCAAGCTATAACGGCCGTGCCCGTAAGTCGGGGCGTTCCAGGGAACTGAGCCACCCGATAATGTTATCAACGGATTTTCGCAAGTGGACGGATGCGGACAATGTATGATCCGCTTCCACCAATGAAACCGCCGAGACGTTTGCTTTTCCGATAGCCTTCGACCAAGAGTTATCGTCGCGTATTACATCGAGGAACTCCTGCGCCGTCAGGTCGCGACCACTCATCAGCAACAGAATTGGCTTTTCCCACATTTCAAGCCCCCGCAGCATTCTGCTAAGGAACGAGTTCGGTTCGCTTGCTTGGCCGCTCCCTGTAGTTTGACCAGCCTTCCGCGCGAGTCTGGCAGAATCGAAAAAGCCCGAGATCGATCTCTTCACCCTCAACTCACCTCTGAATGCCTTGCGCCAGAAAGATCGCTGCATCACCCGTTGCAGGTAATAATGCCGAACGTATGAGCGAGCTTCACCTTCCGGCGTCCTCACCCACGGATTCAGCAAAATGAGACCAGCCACCCGCTCATCACTGGGCGCATACATGACATTTGCCGATGCTGCATCGCAAAGCCCGAGTAGCACGACGTTTCCGAGATCCGGTAGTTCCCGCATCAGACAATCGATAGCCGCACGGATATCGTCGTCCACTGCTTCAAAGGTCCTTGTCTCACCCTCCGAATCTCCCATCCCCCGATAATCAAAACGCAGAACCGGGAAGCCAGCCGCCGCAATCTGTCTCGCCATCAACACGAACTGTCTGTGACTTCCCACACGGTACTGAGGGCCACCGACCACAATCACGATGCCCACGTTGGCACCACGCGTGCCTGCATGGAGGATGCCTGTAAGCCTGTCTCCGTGGCAAGGAAATACGACAGCACGCTCTTCACCCATCTGTCGACTCCGGAGAAACGAACTGAATGGTGGCCGCTACGAGGTCACTGTTCGTTACGATCTCGGTGGCAGACCAGAACGGCTCTCCCAAAATCCGCCGGCCTGAGACCGAGAGACCGGCCTCGGTAGCTCCCGCCAGCAAGCGCTTGCCGCCCGGCGATAATTCGCCCCCTCCGCTGCGGCCAACCTCACATACCAGCAGTTCACCCAGATTCGGCGTCAGGCTGCCGAGGAGGTCCAACTTGTCGATGGCATTCGTTAGCCTGTCGGTCAACGGGTAGCCCGCGACCTCGACTGTCTCGCCGGCTGCCAGTCGGCCCCGCAGTTGCTTAACGGTCTCCTTCTGGTCAGTCTCCATCATCGAGGCGGCAACGCGCAGCCGAAGAAATTGCGTGAGGTACTGCTTGCCGTTGGCCGTCGGTTGCCAAAAGACACTCTCGCCAACCGCGTGACCGTGCCGTCGAAGGCCTTCAGCTGCCAGCTGGCAACCCAATCGGGTGGCAACGAGCGCGTTTACACTCAGACCATTGGCTTGCGCCCATTGGAGAGCCGAGCCGATATCGGAGATCCAGATGTCCCAGTCCGCCTGCGAGAAATCACCGTCGCTGTCGCCCGTTCCGTATAGATCGATGAGGAGAGCGCCATAGCCGCGTTTATTGAGGGATTGAGCGGTCAGCGAGAACTGCCGCCGGCACTTGTTCATCTCCTCGCCGAAAGGTGGCACGAACAATACACAATGGTGTGCTTCGGAGGGTGCGCGCAGGATCATGAAGATCCGCCCGGCCTCGCCGTCCAAGAAAAATGGCTCGAGGCGTGTGGCAGTCAAGCGTCGACCTTATCCGCTACGAAGTCGGCCAAGCTGCCCACGGTCTCGAATACTTCCGCCGACACTTCATCGTCCTCGATCTCTATACCGAACTCGTCCTCCACCATGGTCAACACAGTAACCACTGCCATGGAGTCGAATTCCGGTATGGCGCCGAGAAGAGGAGACGACGCGGTCAAGCGGTCCGCCCGATCGCCAAGCTGCAGCGTATCTCTCAGGATTTCTCTAATGTCATCGACCATTTGGTGCTGATCTCTTGGTTTGTCGGCAGGGGTCAACTCTGGCCATCCGCTCTGGCGGTGGACCAGGTAGTGTATGTCTTGCCCTGGTAAGCTTCCAGAATGCCACGGGCGCTGGCCAGATTGACCAGGCAGAAATAGAAAGGAATATAGACAGGCAAGGGAAGTTCGCCGCCGCGGCGGAGAATGGCCCCCGCCAGGCCCAGTCCATAGAACACGACCTGTATGCCGAACGTGATCACGTAGATCGGCTTATGCAGGAGCAGCAATGTGTTCAGTGCAAAGCTCGCAATCAGAAATAGCGGCACCAGCCAGCGCAACAGCTTGTGTGATAACAGTTCCACCGCAAAGAACCCGTAACGAATCGGGTTCAGCAGTGAAGGCATGGACATCATCGCACGCCAGGCCCGGTTTACGATCCGCACTTTGCGGCGGAATTCCTTTTCGAAGCTTCCGGCCGCCTCCTCCACCGAAACGGCCTCCGGCTCATAGACGCAGCGCTGACCCTGTCGAACGATCTGCAGCGGATTGACGAAGTCCGACAGGGCATCAGCTGCCATCGGCTCGTACAGTTTCCTGCGGATCGCATAGATTGCGCCGTCCCCACCGACCACTGAGCCGAGCCGAGTCTCGAGCCGCTTGATGGCCGTCTCGTAACGCCAGTAAGCAGATTCACTCCGCTCGGCATCGTTGGCCGAGTCCGAATATGTTGATTCTCCAACGGCGGCACCGACCGTCGGGTCCGCGAAGTTCCGAACCAGCTTCCTGATTGCCTGGGGGCGATACAGGGCATTGGCGTCGGAGAAAACGATGATCTCTCCGCGGGCGGCCTCTACAGCCGAATTCAGCCCAACTGTCTTGCCCCCCCGGTCGGGCATACGCAGCAGGGTCACACCCTGATCTGCGAACCTCGTCACAATGGCATCCGTGCCATCATCCGAAGCGTCCGAGACCACCAGGATTTCGAATCGCTCTCTGGGGTAATCGATCGCCAGGCTGTTCTCCAGCTTCTCGGCAATCACTTCCTCCTCATTGAAGGCCGAGATGACCAGCGTTACGTCTGGCTCAATATCGGCCGCCGCAACGGGCCGCCCGGAGAGCCGGGCAAGAAACGTGAGCAGCAGAGGATAGCCCGCATACACGTAGACCACGATGAGCGAGAGGGCCCAGAATGTGAACTCGATGCTTGTCATCCGCCGGGCCTGTTATCGGCAATTGCAGCGCCCCAACCGCTTTGCGCCGGGCGCGCCGCCTGTGTCTGGAATTGGAGTCGAATAGTACATGAAATTTAGTCGCTTAGGCTCAGAACTGGATCAAGGTTTCGTCATCCCCGACAATGTATCATCCGCCGTTGTCGCAGCTGAATCATTGAAAAGGAAACGGGCAGCATGGCACGCATATTCGGCTATTTCACACCAGAGGCCGCTCCGGAATATCGGGAACGCGCCGCACGCTATGCGACCTCGCTCGCCGCGGTGCGCGAACCCCTCGCCAGCGCTGTCGTTCGGTGCCTGGCACCGAACACATATGCGTGGGAGGGCCTGCACGTCGGCTTCACGGGCCGACCGCTGTGGCAGGGAAAGGTTCTATCCGACCGGGATCCGGACGGTAATCTCCGGAATCTGCTGAATCGCTATCGCCAAGTCGGCACGCGGCTACTGGATGAACTCGAGGGCCCATTCGCTCTGGCGATTCTCGACACGTCTCACGAGAGCGCCCTCCTGGCCCTCGACCGCATGGGCATCGAACGGCTTTGCTACGCGTTCCGGGAAGGAAGTCTCGTGTTCGGCGACTCGGCGAACGCGGTGGCGGATTTCCCCGGAATCGGGCGCCAGTTAAGACAGCAGGCGCTCTACGATTTTCTCTTCATGCACATGGTCCCTGCCCCCCAGACGGTATTCGAGGGCATCTACAAGCTGCCTCCCGCCACTGCTCTGATGCTGGACAACGGAAAGGTCTCGGTCCATCGCTACTGGGAGCCTTCCTACGACTATGCCCCGGCAGGAGATTTCTCGGAGCTGAAGGTCGCGCTCCGGGAGGGTCTCGCGACCGCAGTCCGCGACAGTGGCCTCGACCGCGCGACAGGCGCCTTCCTGAGCGGCGGCCTTGACAGCTCCAGTGTGGCGGGCACCCTCGCGCGCGCCTCCGAAACCCCCGCAAGGACTTTCACCGTGGGATTCGGAGACAACGAATACGATGAACTCAAGTACTCACGCATCGCCAACGAGCACTTCGGCTGTCGGGCATTCGAGTACCAGATGAGCCCCGCAGATATCGTCGACGCCTTTCCGCGGATTGCAGACGCCTATGACGAGCCCTTTGGCAATTCCTCGGCGGCACCGACCTTCTTTTGCGCAAAACTTGCCGCGGACAATGGCGTCACGCATCTGCTGGCCGGAGATGGCGGCGATGAGGTGTTCGGTGGGAATGAACGATATGTTCGTCAGTGGATTTTCGATCTTTACAATCGACTGCCACCCTGGCTGCGCCGTAACGTCGTAGAGCCGGCCACCGACAGGGTCTCCTCGGAGAGCCGCATCACGCCGCTTCGCAAAGCGAGAAGTTACGTTGAGCAAGCGCTGATCCCGCTGCCCGAACGCTTCGAGTCCTGGAACTTCATGTACCGCGAAGGCGGTCAACACATGTTGGACGCCGATTTCGCGGCCAACATCGATCGCGAGGGCCCGATGCGCCTCATGCGCAAGGTCTGGGACGCAGCGCCGTCGCCGAATTTGCTGGAAAAGATGCTCTGGTATGACTGGCATTTCACGTTGGCCGATAACGACTTGAGAAAGGTCGGAGCCATGTGCGCGCTTGCCGGCGTACGAGTCTCCTATCCCCTGCTGCACCCGGCCGTCGTTGACCTATCGACCCGGGTGCCACCCGAAATGAAGATAAAGGGTACCGAGCTTCGGACTTTCTTCAAGAAAGCGATGGCCGACTTTCTGCCGGGCGAGATCATCCGCAAGAAGAAACACGGATTCGGACTGCCGTTTGGATTGTGGCTAAAGACGGACAAGGCTCTTGGCGATCTTATCTACAGCCATCTGTCGGCGCTGAAAAGGCGGGGAATCGTCGATGCCGATTTCATCGACGGGTTGATCGCCCAGCATCGAGACGGACACGCTGCCTATTACGGTTATGCCATCTGGGATCTGGCTATGCTGGAAGCCTGGCTCGTCAGGCACATCGACAAGCGAGGCCAATCTTACTAAAGAGTCTTCTCGGCTCAGCTCCCGAAATAGCTTCTTACCGCGGTTTTGGCAAGGCGCGCCCAGAACCTCTTGCGGTCGCCCTCCCAGGGAGTGAAGCGCGGCAAAGAAAATGACGAGTCGATGCGCTTCGCACAGGCCCATCGCGTGCTTACGGCTGTCGTGAATCCTGCCTCTCGCACGAGCACCTCATGCTCGGGTGTAAAGTCAATGCCGGGCTTGCCATTCGGGTACGCGAAGGACACCGGATCTGACTTTGTCACCGCTGCTACCCACTGTCGGCTTTCTTCGATCTCCCGACGGGCTTCCGCCGAGGTCAGCTCTTTCAGAATCGGATGGTTGACCGTGTGCGCCCCCACATCGAACCCCAAGCCTGCAAGCGCGCCAACCTGATCGGGTTGCATCATCAGCCGTGGTGGTGGCTCGCCACCAGCACAAACCGTGTAGACCGCTTTAGCCGTGGCGAGACGTTCGCCCATCGGCCGGTACTTCAGGGTGTCGATCAGGCCACCGATTACCGAACGACGCTTTGCATCACCATTGATGTCGTATTTGCCAAGTTCCAGAAATTCGAGATCGATACGGCCATTCGCCCGCCGCACGCCCTCGATAACGAGATCGTTCCACATTATCCCGTCCTCAACCGCGCCCGCCGCGATGAAGAAGGTCGCCGGCAGCCCAAGGTCGCCGAGTATTGGTGCGGCTACCGTGAAATTGTCCTCATAACCGTCATCGAACGTGATGCAAGCGGCGCGGGACGGCAGGGTGCCCTCCTCGAGCCTCCGGGCAGCCTCCGGCAGCGCCAATACCTGGCAGTAGTCCCTTAGCCAACGCATTTGCCGTTCGAAGACCTTCGCGTCCGGAACGTTCGGCTGAAGCGGATCGGCGGCTGCCGGCACCTGATGGAAAGTAAGGATCATCAGGCGTGCGCGACGGCCCGATGGGGATAACATCGTCAGGATCATACGGCGGAATGTGTCCGGGGTCAGGGTCATCGGGAGGTCGGATCCGGGATATGGGGTGAGATCGGGCCTGAAGGCCCACTTACGGTTTTGGGGTGGTTGCGGGCGATGGCG
>CAYXQV010000010.1:0-21795 GCA_964467505.1 uncultured Hyphomonadaceae bacterium
CGACGCGGCCGTCCCTGACCAGCCAGAGCTGGTCGGCCGTCGCCTCGGCGAGATACACATCATGCGTGATCAGCAGCACCGCGCCCTCGAAATTGTTCAGCGCGTGAATCAGCGCTTCGCGGCTGTCGATGTCGAGATGCGATGTCGGCTCATCGAGGATCAGCATGTGCGGGCGCTGCATCGCCATCAGGCCGAGCAGAAGGCGGACCTTCTCGCCGCCGGAAAGTTGGGACGTCTTCGTGTCAACCTTTTCATGGGAAAAGCCCATCTCCGCGGCCACCGATCGCTGGCGCGCGACCGAGCTCTCCTTCGGCAAGGCGGCGCGGACATGGTCGAGGACCGTCTCGCCGGGCACCAGCTCATCCATCTGGTCCTGCGAGAAGTAGCCGATACGGATCGCGCGCGGCGCCGCGATGTTGCCGGCCAGCATCGGCAGCCGGCGGGCAATGGATTTGACCAGCGTGGTCTTGCCCTGCCCGTTGGCGCCGACAATCGCGATCCGGTCTTCCGGATCCAGCCGAAGGTCAACCTGCGACAGGATCACAGCATCATCGCCATAACCCAGCGTGCCATCGCGAATTTCCAGCATTGGCGGGGCGAGCTTTTCCCCGGATGCGGGAAAAGAAAAGGGCGTGGTCCGTTCGGTCAGCGGCACGCTGATCTCCTGCATCCGCTCCAGCATCTTCACCCGCGACTGGGCCTGGCGGGCCTTGTTGGCCTGGGCCCGGAAGCGGTCGACAAAGGCCTGCAGGCGCGCGCGCTCGGCATCCTGTTTCGCACGCTGGCCTGCCAGCTGTTCGTATTTCGCTGCGCGAAGTTTCAGCCAGTCATCATAGCCGCCCGGCGTGATCGACAGCTGCCGGTTTTCCAGCGCCATGGTGTGGCTGACACTGCGATTGAGCAGTTCGCGGTCGTGCGAGACGACGATCACCGTGTGCGGATATCTGACCAGATAGGTTTCCAGCCATGCTGCGCCCTCAAGATCGAGATAATTGGTTGGCTCGTCGAGCAGCATCAGGTCGGGCTGGGAAAACAGCACCCCTGCAAGCGCCGCGCGCATCCGCCAGCCGCCGGAAAATTCCCGCGTCGGGCGCGACAGGTCCTCATGCGTAAAGCCGAGCCCCATCAGGACCTCCGCTGCGCGCGCCTCAGCCGACCAGGCATCAATGTCCACCAACCGCTCATGAATATGCGCGATGCGGTCAGGATCGGTTGCCGTATCGGCTTCCTGCATCAGCGCATGGCGCTCAGTGTCGGCGGCGAGCACAACGCCCAGAACCGTCTCGTCTGTCGGCGCAACCTCCTGGTCGACCCAGCCGAGCCGGGCACCCTGATTGAGACGGATAGAGCTGTCAGCCGTTGGCGCGCTCACCTCCTCGCGGATCAGTTTGAGAAGTGTCGATTTGCCCGTCCCATTGCGCCCGACCAGGCCAACCTTCCAGCCCGCTGCGATCTGCGCGGAGGCTTTTTCGAACAGGCTGCGCCCGCCAATGCGGTAGTCGAGATTGGAAATTGTGAGCATGGCTGCTGTGTATCTCGCTGACGCGCTGAGGCAAGCCGGACTTATACCAATGTGTGCAGATGCCGCAAAACCTCGCCCTCTCCTGATCGAAAGTGCGCCCATTGCCGGACAAGAGCGGGTTTGCGGGACCCATGCGGCAAACCGGTGGCGTCACGGCGAACCGCTGATCTGCTGCCAGAGCCAGTCGGCGGCTGCGCCGACACGCTTGCGCTCAAGATCCACCATCCCGTTCGCCTGTCGCATCTGCCCTGAGGAAATCGCAAAACGCAGCGGCTCCAGCGCCTCAAGCAAGGCCCGGTCCGCAACCGCTTCGGGACTGATCAGGATGAAGGCGTCATAAGGTGGCAGCGCACCAGCGGGTTCGCCCAGCAGGACAAGGTCATAGGCGTCAATCCGCCCGTCAGTCGTGTTGGCGGTGATCACATCCACCTCACCGCTGGTGACGGCCTCATACATGAAGGTGGAATCCATGCCGCGCGTCTTCAGGCCTGAAAGGCCATATATGTCACGGGTGTGCGTCCATTCGGGACGGCCGAAGAATTCCGGGTCACTCGCGACCGTCAGCGATTTGCCGGCGAGGTCTCCCACCGTTTCGAGCTCGTATTGCTGCGCTGTCTCGCGCGTGACCGCATAGGCATAGGCATTCTCGAAACCCAGCGGCGCATAGGCCAGCACGCCATGGTTCTCCCATAGCCAGGCGGAGGTTTCCGCATACATGACCGCGCGTGGCGGCACATCTTCGCGCTTCATGACCGTCGCCCAGATGGTTCCGGTATAATCGACATACATATCGATTTCGCCGGTAACCAGTGCATCGAAGGCCACTGCAGAGCCAAGCCCCTCGCGCAGGTCAATGCGTGCGCCATGGCTGAGCAGCTGGCGGGAGATCACGTCGGCAAGGATATATTGCTCGGTGAAGGCCTTTGTCGCGAGTGCGACGGCGCGTCCGTCGAGCGGCTCTGCGTCGTCAATGAACACGCGGTCCTGCCCGCCCGGATCGCTGCGCGTCGGGATCTGCGTCGCAAGGGGCGCAAGGATCAGTACCAGCCCGGCCAGGCCCATCCCGGCCAGTCGGCGCGATCGCCGCTCCGCCGACAGTTCGAACAGGCGGATCACCTGATCCAGTGCCAGCGCCAGCCCGGCAGAGACCAGGCAGCCAAAAAGAACCGTGCCCCAGTTGCGCGTCTGCAGGCCCTGAAAAATGTAATTGCCAAGACTTTCTGCGCCCACGGGGGTCGAAAGGGTCGCCGCGCCGACCACCCAGACGCTGGCGGTGCGCAGTCCGGCGACAATCACCGGCGCAGCCAGAGGCAGGTCGACCTGTACCAGTCGCTGGCGCAAGGTCATGCCGACCCCGAGTGCCGCCTCGCGCAGGTCGCCATCGACCCCCTGCAGTCCGACAATCGTATTGCGCAGGATCGGCAGCACCGAATAGAGCGCCAGGGCGACATAAGCCGGCCAGAAGCCGATCCGCCCACCCATGACCGGCACCATGAGCGCGAGCAACGCGATGCCCGGAATGGTCTGGACAATGCTGGCGAAACCGAGAGCCGGGCCGGCAAGCTGCCTGTTGCCGGCGGCCCAGATGCCAAGCGGAACCGAGACAAGCAGTCCCGTCACAATCGCTGCGAAGGACAGCGAAAGATGGCCTGCATAATGCCCGGGAAAGACCAGCCACTCCTCTGTGAACATCACGCGCTCCCGAAAGCCGCCGCGACGCTTTCGGCGGTCCGGCGCGGGGCGGCCAGGAGTTCCTCGACTGCGCGGTCGGCCGGATGGGCGATAAGCTCGCCGGGCGAACCGATCTGGATGATCCGGCCAGCCTTCATCACGGCAATCCTGTCGGCAAAGCGAAGCGCCTCGGAAAAATCATGCGTAACCATGACGGCCGCAAAGCCCAGTTCCGTGCGCATGTGCGCCACATCTTCGATCAGCTGGTCCTTGGTCAGCGGGTCAAGCGCGGAAAACGGCTCATCCATGAGCACGATTTCAGGCTCGCCCGCCAGCGCCCTTGCGAGCCCGATGCGCTGGGCCTGACCGCCGGAAAGCTCCGCCGGGCTGCGCGCGCCGTAAGTCTGTGCAGACAGGCCGACGAGCGTGAGCAGCTGCTCGGTGCGCCGGGCAATCCTGGCCGCGTCCCAGCCAAGCAGGTGCGGGGTCACCGCGATATTCTCGGCCACACTCATATGCGGGAACAGTCCGGCGCTCTGGATCACGTAACCGATCCGCCGGCGCCATTCATGGGCCGACATTTCATGGGCTTCGAGCCCGCCAAGCCGCACTTCGCCGGCATCGGGCTCAACCAGACGGTTCAGCAGCTTCAGCACGGTGGTCTTGCCGCAACCGGACGGCCCGATCAGGGCCAGCGTTTCACCCGGCGCCAGCGAAAATGACACATCGGCGACCGCAGTCACCTCGCCGAAACGCTTTACCAGGTGGGATGCAGCAAGCAGCATCTGCGAGGGGACGGGTCGCCTAGGCGCCCGTCAGGTCCTCGGTCAGCACGCTCATCTGGAACTGATAGCTGACCTCACCCTCGTCGACATCCTTGTAGACCAGGGCAATGAATTCGGCTCCGAGAAAGACCTCGACACTGTCGTCGGCCTTGCCGCGGGGGACCAGGCGAATGCCGGGATTGAGTTTTTCCTTGAGATAGGCTTCGAGGCGCAGAGTTTCTTCGCGCTCCATGGGGTCTCCTTCATTCAGTTTGGCCCCAGACACTAGAGTGTTCGGCCGCGCGAGGAAACCGTGCGACCCCGTCTCATGCCGGGACGTATTGCAGATGCGCCTGCCGGTCAGGCCTGCGCAGGCGGTGGCGCGCCTTGCGTGTCGCGCTGCTTTTGCTGGCGGAAGAGCTGGACGAAATCGACCGGGTCGATCAGCAATGGCGGAAAGCCGCCCTCGCGCGTCACATCGGCGATCAGCCGGCGGGCAAATGGGAAAAGGAGCCTGGGGCATTCGATCAGCAGGGATGCCTCGATTTCCTCCTCGCTCATCTCGACGCACTGGAACAAGCCACCATAATCAAGCTCGATGAGAAACAGCGTGGCCTCTTCGGTGTGCGCCTTGGCGTTCAGTTTCAGGCTGATTTCATAGATGCCATTGCCCTGTTCGTGCGGCTGGGCGCTGACATCGATGCCAAGATCAATGTTCGGACGCCCCTCGGAATTGCGATTGCCCGGATTCTCGAAGGACAGGTCCTTCACATACTGGCTGAGAGCCCGAAGCTGTGGGCCTGTGCCGCCTTGTTCTGGTGGCGGCGGGGTGGGGGCAGGGCCCGCCGGTGCGCTATTGTCGCTCATGGAACCTCGCTTTACGGTCTGACCAAGGCGCTATCATGGGAGAATCCGCTTCGCAACGGCCACTGGCGCTGTTAGGTCTGCGGCCCTATGTGTTTGTTGCAATCAGATCGAACCGTCCAGGTATTCAATGCTCGAAGTCCTTATTCTCGCCGCCATCGCGCTTTTCGTCCTCTCGCGGCTTTATGTGGCGCTTGGCCGCGATGACGGGCCTCCCGATGGCCGCCAGCGCCCCGCACCGGGTGAAATCAGCGCGCGCGCACCGGTTGAGGGTCCGGGAAGTTCCGCGCAACCCGACGAGGCGCCGGATTTCACCGGCCCGGGTGCAACCGGGCTTGAGGCCATTCACCGCGCCGATCCCTCCTTCAGGCCTGGTGAGTTCCTGCGCGGGGCACGCTCAGCCTATGAAATGATCGTGCGCGCCTTTGCCGACGCGGATCGGCAAGCGCTGCGCCCGCTGCTTGATGACGATGTTTACGCGGCCTGGGACGCCGCCCTGACGCAGCGCGAGGAAAGCGGTGCGCAGGCCTGGCAGTTGCTGCGCGTCAAGACTGCGGAAATCGAGGATGCCGAGCTTGATGGCACCACAGCTCGCGTGATCGTGCACTATCGCTCCGAACTCGGTGACGGCGAGCGCACGCGCGAGGCCGATGAGAGCTGGACATTCAAGCGGAATGTGGCTTCGGGCGACCCAAACTGGCTGCTTGATGATGTGGAAAGTGCAGCCTGAACGGAGATTGTAACTTTCCCTGATTGCGCGAATGGCTATTCAGGCGCAATGGCTTTGTTGAGAGTAGTTTCTTCGCTGGTTCCTGCACTCCTGCTTGCCGCCTGCGCAAGCTCCGTGCCGACACCTGTTGCGCCGCCGCCGGCGCCCGCAGACCTGAGTGTGGAGCCTCTGCCCGCGCCTGCGCTTTTGTCTGTCCCGCCAATACCCGACGCATTCGCCGGACTTGCCGCCTGGCAGGAG
Source organism: uncultured Hyphomonadaceae bacterium (assembly GCA_964467505.1). GTDB lineage: Bacteria > Pseudomonadota > Alphaproteobacteria > Caulobacterales > Hyphomonadaceae > UBA5336. The sequence continues at coordinate 5,792 of CAYXQV010000010.1, forward strand.
GCAGAGACGTCGCCCGGACTGCTCGCTTTCCAGCGCTCATGTCTGGCGATCGCACAGCGCAATCCGCGAGAATGGCTGTCGGACGAGGCGATCTGGGCGGGCCGTGTCGGCGCGTGGCAGCCGGCCTGCGCAGCCATGGAGAACGCAGGCGATACCAGCTCGGCACGGGTCATCTTCGAGACGCTGTTTCTTCCCGTGGAAGTGCTCGGCGAAAATGGTGCATCGCGTTTCACTGGGTATTTCGAGCCGACAATCCAGGCGCGTCGCCAGCCAGAGCCGCCATTCACCGCGCCCGTCCCAGGCCCGCCAGCCGACATGGTCGAGATTGATGGCAAACCGATGCAGCTGCAACCGGGAGGCGAACTGACACCCTATCCTCCGCGCGCTGAAATCATCGCACCCACACCGCTCGGCTATGCCCATCCCGCTGACGTGTTCTTTCTGCAGATACAGGGGTCTGGGCGCCTTGTGTTTTCCGATGGCGACAGCCTGCGCGCCGCTTACCACGCAAATAACGGACACGCGTTCCGCTCCACGGCCAACTGGCTGATCTCCCGCGGCGAGATTTCCCGCGGCGAAGCCTCCATGCAGGGGATTCGCGCCTGGATGGACCGCGTCAGCCCCGCTCAGCGGGCAGCCGCGATGAATGCCAATCCGCGCTATGTCTTTTTCGCACCCCTTCCAATCGGCGATCCGGGCCTTGGCCCGGCAGGTGCAGCCGGCCAGCCGCTGGTCGCGCTCGGTTCCATGGCCATTGATCGCCGCCTGCATGCCTATGGCGTGCCCTACCTCGTCGCCACGACAGCGCCCGGGCTTGGCGGAGACTGGTCCGGCCTGCTTGTCGCGCAGGACACGGGCGGTGCGATCCGTGGCGCGGTGCGCGGCGATATCTTTTTCGGGACCGGCGAGGCGGCCGGACAGCGCGCCGGCACGATGAATGCGCCCGGGCGGATGTGGGCACTGCTGCCGCGGGCCGTGGCCGCCGGGCTCAATGCCGAGGCCGGCGATACAGCCCCTGCGACGTCACCCGAAGGATGAATGCACTGGGGGTAATGCCTGACGCTTTCGTCGCGCTTCTGACACGCGGCTCAAAAACGGCGTTTGGCGTCGCGGATCGCTCGATTGAAATCGGGATGGTTGAACATGGCTGCCCAGGCCCGGCCCTTCGTGTCGGCGGGAAGTGCGCGGAAACCCTTCAGCGCCGTTGCGCCCATCGAGCAGACATTCAGCCGCTTCATCGCTTCTTTCTTGTCATCGCCCGCCATCATCGCGTTCATCACGCTGGGATCGGCCATCAGTGACATGACCAAGCCCTGCAGGGCCTGCTCGTCAGCGCGCGTCAATTTGCCATGGCGCGTCGGGGCCTTCCTGGCGCGTTCGATCATTTCGTAGAAATCGGCATTGATGGCCAGCGCAATGGGTGCGGCCACATCGTGGGTCAGGCCGTTCTTGTAAACCAGGTCCGCCGCCTGGGTCGGTGATTTGCCTTCAAACTGGGCCAGGAAGCTGCCCTTGCACCATTTCGTGCCCGAACGCTGGGCCTTCTGAAGCTCTGCAATGCCGGCATTGGTGAGCCGGTCGATATCGCGCACGGAGACTTTGCCGAGGTGATCGGCGTTTTCGACCAGCACCGGATATGCGCCCACGAACATGACTTCCATACGGTCCAGCCGATCATTGCCGGCCGCCGGCAGGCGTTTCTCGATATTGCGATAGGCTTTCGGCGAAAGGCGGGAGATCACGGCAAGAAAGCGTTTTTCTTCCGCTGAGGTCGCGAGCGCGTCAACGCCGCCAGAAGCCTGGACAGCTGCGCTGACCTGCGGTGCGCGCGAAGCAGCGCCGGGTGAGCCCAACATGTCCGGGCCTTTCCAGACCGCCAGGAACGCAGCGCTGACGACTGCCAGCGTGACCATGCCGAAAATCAGGTTCGATCGGTCGCTGCCGGTCGATTTGCGCGCGTCATACATGGCCTGCCAGCTCCGGTCCTCTTGATCCCCGAAGCCTTATCTTGGCAACAAAGCCCTGAAAAAGCGTTACATCGCTCAGACGATGGAGACGCCCTCGCCCGGCGGGTCGGCGTAAAGTGCGGACACCAGACCGGCGCGGGCATCTGTCACCGCGCGCTGGTTGACATAGCCCTTGTCGGTGATCTCGCCGTCATCGATGGAAGGCGGCGTGGTCATCACGGCAAAGCGCCTGATCCGCCGCGAGGAGCCGGGCTCGCCTGCATTGAAGGCACGGATCTTCGTCTCAAGCTCACCATGAAGCCGCATCAGCGCAGCCCCGGCATCGCCGCTGGCCTCGGCCACATAATGCTCGAACGTGGCCTGCGCAGGCCAGAACATGGCGGCGATGAAGTCCTTGTCCTGCCCGGCGATGACCGCATCGAAGACCAGCGGCGAACAGGCCGCCACAAGGTCGGGCCGCAGCGTGCCGACACTGACCCAGGTGCCGCTCGACAGCTTGAAATCCTCGCCGACGCGGCCGTCAAAGATGATGCCCTTTTCCGGCGCATCAGGATCGACGAACTTCGCCGCATCGCCGAGACAGTAATAGCCTTCCTCATCGAACACTTCGGCATTCTTGTCCGGCATGTCCAGATAGCCCGGCATGACGGAGGGGCCCTTCACGCGGACTTCCATCTTGGCGCCATTGGGCACGAGTTTCAGCGTCATGCCCGGCAGGGGCAGACCGATCAGGCCGACCCGCTCCACGATCCAGTGGACCACGGTGATGCCCTGGGTCTCGGTAGCGCCATACATGGTGATGATCGGGATGCGCTGGCCGGTTTGTGCAATCGCCAGCGCCTGCAGCCGGCCATACAGGTCATCTGACAGCGTGGCCCCGCCATAGCCGATACTGCGCATCCTCCGGAAGAAGGCCGCGCGCAGCGTGTCATCTTCCTCCATCGCATCGGCCAGCATGGACAACGCGATCGGCGCGGTGCCGAAGGTCTGCGGGGAGACCTCGCGCAGGTTGCGGATCGTCTCGCCAAACAGCGCCGGCGTCGGCTTGCCGCCGTCGATCCAGAAGGTTGCGCCATTCCACAGCGCGCCATTGAAATTCACGTTGGCGCCGGAAATGTGGTTCCAGGGCAGCCAGTCGAGCACTTGCGCGACCTCGTCGGGATCATGGTCGGGATCGCGCGCATCGTCGCGCAGGCCCTCCTGACCCGCGATCATCGAACACATCGCACCTTGTGTCGTCGGCACAGGCTTGGGCATACCGGTCGATCCCGAGGTGAACAGGTATTTGCCAACGCTGTCATCGCAGAGCGACTCCATGGCCGCCGCGACCGCCGGCGTCACCGGCGTTGCGATAAGGTCGTCATAGTCCTTCACATCGCCGCCGGCACCCTCGCAGGTGAAAACGGTGACGCCCGCAAGATCGAGCGCGGCGAGCGCCGGTCTGAAGGGGCCGTGCTGTTCGACAAAGATCACCTTCGGCTTCACCGCATCGAAACAATGCTTCAACTTGGCGAAATCGCTCGACATCAGCGAATAAGGTACCGAGACCGGCGCGGCGGGGGCGCCCATTTTCTGCGCCGCCAGGATGACCATGGCCGAGGCGACGGAATTGCCCGACAGTATCATTACCGACGCATCAGGGCCGCAGCCAAGGTCTAGAAAGGCCTGCGCGAGGCTGTCGGTGATCGCCTTTGCCTCGCCATAGCTCAGTGCGACCCATTGATCGGTTTTCCGGTCGCGCTGTTTCAGGAAGTCGCGTCCGGGATGCTCGCGCGCACGCTCATCAAGGCAATGGGGAATCGTGCGCGGACGGGCCCCGGGGGCCTGTCGCGGCGTCAGATAGACGGTCCCGTCGGGCTTGCGCGTAACGGCAATATCAGGGTCTTTCTGCCCCAGCGGACGAAATGGCGGCAAACCGCTCCCCTCGGCCATGATCTTCCTCCCTTTTCTTGTTCTGGCTCTTGTTTGGCCTTCAGCGCCATTAAGCTGCCTGACGCGGCGGGATGCAAGGGGGACACAAGGGCGCGTCAGGGTTTTCAGTGACCACAACAGCACGCAGCGGGAGGGTCATGAAATGCTGGCAGATTGCCTGTGTGCGCAGGCGAAGGGCGGGCGCCCCCTCCGGTGAGGGCTGAACAACCCGCCGCCTGATGACCACATGGCCGAGCAGGCCCGAAGCTTGGGGGCGCTAGCCCAGTTCCGGCTCTTCGTCTTCTTCGAACAGCTCTTCGGGCGTGACGGTCTTGTCTTCGACTTGGGCGTTTTCGAGCAGGTAGTCGACGACCTTGTCTTCGTAGATCGGTGCGCGCAGCTGCGCCATCGCGTTCGGATTCTTCTGGAAGAACTCGACGACCTCGCGTTCCTGGCCGGGATAGTTGCGCGCCTCGGCGATAAGGGCCTGCTGGACTTCCTGTTCGGAGATCTTGATTTCGTTCAGCCGGCCGATCTCGGCAAGGACAAGGCCAAGGCGCACCCGGCGTGCGGAAATCTTGCGATAGTCCTGCTTGAGTTCGTCTTCGTCGCGCGCCGCTTCATCCTCGTCCAGGCGGCCGGCCGCCTTTTCCTGCTGGAATTGCTGCCAGATCTGGTTGAATTCCTGCTCGACCATGCCGGCGGGAAGTTCGAAGTCATGGCGCTCATCAAGCGCGTCGAGCAGGCGGCGCTTGGCCTTGCTGCGCGAGGCCTGGTCATAGCGTGCCTGCAACTGATCGGTGAGCATCGCCTTGAGCTGTTCGAAGCTTTCAAGCCCCAGCCCCTGGGCGAATGCGTCATCCAGTTCCGGCGATTTGGGGGCGCGCACCTCACCGACCTTCACCTCGAAGACCGCTGCCTTGCCGGCAAGATGGTCGGCGGGATAATCTTCCGGGAAGGTGACATTGATCTCGGTCTCATCGCCTGACTTGACGCCGACAAGCTGCTCTTCGAAGCCCGGAATGAAGCGACCTGCGCCGATGACGACGGCCTGTTCTTCGGCCGTGCCGCCCTCAAAGGCCTCGCCATCGACCTTGCCGACGAAATCGATGACAACCGCATCGCCATCGACAGCCTTCTCACTGGCCTCGCGGGCCTCATACTGGGTGTTCTGCGCTGCGAGATTGGCAAGCGCCTCGTCAAGTTCCTCGCCTGGGACCTTCGCCACGGGGCGTTCGATCTCGATCCCGGCCGGGTCGGCAGGCTCGAATTCCGGCATCACGTCGAGATGCATCTTGTAGGCAAGGTCGGCCTTGCCCTCGAGCACCTGTTCCATCTCGGAGTCCATATGGATATGCGGCTCGGAGGCTGGACGCACCTGCGCGTCCTCTATGGCTTTCTGGTTGCTCTCCTGGACGAGGCCCTCGACCAGTTCGCCCATGATCGACTTGCCGAACATCTTGCGGATATGGGTGGCCGGGACCTTGCCCGGGCGAAAGCCCTTCAGCTTCATCTGCGGGCGGATCTCCTCGATCCGTGTCTCCAGCTTCTGTTGCAGCTCGCCGGCTGGGACCTTGATGTCAAAGGTTCGCGAGAGGCCTTCGACCTTGGTTTCGGTGACTTCCATCCTGGGTGTCCTTGGGGGCCGCGTGGGAGCGCGCCCTTTCTGTCAGAATTGTTGGGGCTCTGCATGAAAGCGGCGTGTATGTCACAGCGTGGCGCCCATGTCCACGCAGCGCGCGCGGTGCCCGGCAAACCCGCTCTGATCGGCCGTTTGCGCAGTATGATACCCACGCTCTGCGCGGCCATGACGCAGGGAAATTGTTGGCGCGCAGTCATGGCGTGCTAGAACATGCCAGAAAGCACGAAACCAACAAGGATCCCCATGAGCGTGACAAGCGAGACCGACCGGCTGGAAGACCTCAAAGCGACGCAGGATGTAAAGGTCCGCGAGGCATTTGGCCTCGACACCGACATGGTCGTCCAGGGCTACGGCGAGCGCACCGAATATGTCCCCGAGTTTGACGAGACCTATCGTTTCGATCCGCAGACGACACTCGCCATCCTTGCCGGCTTCCAGCACAATCGACGTGTCATGGTTCAGGGGTATCACGGCACCGGCAAATCCACCCATATCGAGCAGGTCGCCGCGCGCCTCAACTGGCCGCTGATCCGGATCAATCTTGACAGCCATGTCAGCCGGATCGACCTTGTCGGCAAGGACGCCATCGTCCTGAAGGATGGCAAGCAGGTGACCGAGTTCCAGGAAGGCCTGTTGCCATGGGCGTTGCAGCGCCCGGTTGCGCTGGTGTTCGATGAATATGATGCCGGGCGCCCGGATGTGATGTTCGTGATCCAGCGGGTGCTGGAAGCGTCCGGCCGGCTGACCCTGCTCGACCAGAACCGCGTGATTGCGCCGCATCCCGGTTTCCGCCTGTTTGCGACCACCAACACGGTCGGCCTTGGCGACACGACCGGGCTCTATCACGGCACCCAGCAGCTCAACCAGGGCCAGATGGACCGCTGGTCGATTGTCACCACGCTGAATTATCTCGAACATGATGCGGAAGTGGGGATCATCGCCTCCAAGGACACGGGTGTGGAGGCCGACACGCTGTCAAAGATGGTGCGCCTGGCCGACATGACGCGCAATGCCTTCATGTCCGGCGACATTTCCACGGTGATGAGCCCGCGCACCGTGATCACCTGGGCGGAGAATTTCGCGATCTTCAAGGATCTCGGTCACGCGTTCCGCATGACCTTTCTCAACAAGTGCGACGAACTGGAACGCCCGCTGGTCGCGGAAATGTACCAGCGTTGCTTCAATGAGGAGCTGCCCGAAAGCGCGCTGATGGTGAAGGTGGCGTAAAGCTGTCGAGGGGCGAGCCTCGCCGGCGATGCCTCGCGCCCCTCTCCACGCCTCCAGCCGAAAGGCTGCGCGTCGGTTACCCCTTGTCGAGCACGGCGCGCTGGGCCTCGAACAGTTGCTGGCAACCCTTCTCGGCCAGTTCCAGGAGGGCGGCTAGTTCGGCCCGCGTCATCGGGCGTTCCTCGCCGGTGCCCTGCACCTCGATGAAACCGGCATCCGAACTCATCACCACATTCATGTCGCCTTCGCCGCCGGAATCTTCAGGATAGTCGAGGTCGAGCACGGGCGTGTCCTTGTACAGGCCGACGGAGATTGCCGCCGCCTGCTTGCTGATGGGATTGTGGGTGATGACGCCTTCCTCGATCAGGTAACGGCAGGCGAGCGACAGGGCGACAAAGCCGCCGGTGATCGCAGCTGTGCGCGTGCCGCCATCGGCCTGGATCACGTCGCAGTCGATCGTGATCTGGTTTTCGCCGAGCGCTTCGAGATCGCAGACCGAGCGCAGGGAGCGTCCGATCAGGCGCTGGATCTCCTGGGTGCGGCCTGACTGTTTGCCGCGCGCCGCCTCGCGATTGCCCCGCGTATGCGTGGCGCGTGGCAGCATGCCGTATTCGCCCGTGACCCAGCCCTTGCCGCTGCCGCGCATGAAGCCGGGCACACTGTCACTCCAGCTTGCCGTGCACAGCACATGGGTGTGGCCGAATTTCGCAAGGCAGGCGCCTTCGGCATAGCGCGACACGTCGGTGTCCAGCGCGATGGCGCGAAGTTCGTCGGGCGCGCGCCCGGACGGGCGGGAAAAAGAGGTCATGCAGGCTCCTGGTCGGGTGAGGCCGGAGTGCGCAGCGCGCCAGAGCCTACTTGCCAGGTGGCGCCACTCACTCCTCGAGAACCGGCCATACCGTGTTGGCCAGGCTCGCGCAATCGGCAGGCTTCATGACCGCGTCTGCAAAGGCTTCCGGATGAGCCTTATCGGGGGTGATCTTCCAGATATCCTCACCGGTCTGGGTGTCCCCGTCGACCTCGGTGCGGGACTGGAAGACAACACGGTTTTCACTGTCGGGCCGCCCTGCCGACAGTGACGTTTCGAAAGCCGTGAAATAGGCCGCCGGCTCGTCATGCACCGTGCCATAATGGCTTCCGGAATACACCCCGCCATTGCTGACGGTGATTTCCAGCCCCTCCGTGGAAGTCTCGCTTTCCAGCAGGTAGCAGTATTGCCCGGCTTGCATGACAGCGATTTCGACCGGCGCCGGGCCGGCGGGTGCGACCGGTTCGAAGCTCATCTCGGCCGATGGCGGCTCGGTTTGCGCGCTGCCCGGCTCGGCGGCCTCCCTGACCTGCGGCGCGCCGCACCCTGCCAGTGCCAGTGCCATGACCGACAGTGCCTGCTTGATCTCCATTGAATGACGTCTCCCCTTGCGTGAAATTTCCAAAAGATCGTCCGCGAATTTACCAGCAAGTGCAAGAGCGCTGCCATTGCCCGCACCGGCCGACTCTGCGCAAAATACTCAGATGGCTGGTAATGCGACACTCAAAGACGCCCGCACGCTGCTCAAGCGCGTTTATGGTTATGACGGCTTTCGCGGCGGCCAGGAGGCGGTCATCAAAGACGCGCTTGCCGGCCATGACGTTATGGCAATCCTGCCAACCGGCGGCGGCAAGTCGCTGTGTTACCAGGTGCCATCCCTGCTGCGCCGCGGTTGTGGGCTGGTTGTCTCGCCGCTGATTGCGCTGATGGCCGACCAGGTTGACGCGCTCGTGGCGCTGGGTGTGCGCGCGCAGCGGCTCGACAGTTCGATGTCGCAGGAGGCGCGCTCGGCGGCAGTTGAAGCGGCGCGCGGCGGCGAAATGGACCTGCTCTATGTCTCTCCGGAAGGGCTGGCTGCGCGGCTCGGGCGGGAACTGGCAGGGCTCGACATCTCGCTGATCGCGATTGATGAGGCCCATTGTGTGTCGCAATGGGGCCATGATTTCCGCCCTGATTATCGCGCGCTCGGCCGGCTGGCGGAAATCTTCCCCGGTGTGCCGCGCATGGCCGTGACCGCGACAGCGGATGCGCGCACACGAGAGGACATGCTCGCCCAGCTCGCGCTCAACACGCCGAAAGTGCATGTTGCCAGTTTCGACCGGCCAAATCTGCAACTTGCCGCCGAACCCAAGGGCGGCGACCGGGCCACACGCATCGTTTCGCTGGTCAAGGCCCGTTCCGGCCGGCCGGGCATTGTCTATGCCGCCACGCGCGATGCCACCGAGACACTCGCCGAGGCACTGAGCAGGGCCGGCTGCCCGGCATTGGCCTATCATGCAGGTCTCGACGGCGACTTGCGGGCCGAGCGCCAGCGCCGATTCCTGATGGAAGACGGGCTGGTGATGTGCGCCACGGTCGCTTTCGGCATGGGCGTGGACAAGCCCGATGTGCGTTTCGTCATCCATGCAGACCCGCCCAAGACGATCGAAGCCTACTGGCAGGAGGTCGGGCGCGCGGGCCGCGATGGCGAACCGGCCGAAGGCATTGCGCTTTTCGGGCCGTCCGACATGCGCCGCGCGCTCAGCTGGACACAGGAAGGCGCCGCCTCCGACGCGATCAAGGCTGTGCAGACCGGCAAGACGCGCCAGCTTTTCGCCTTTCTCAATGGCCGCGAATGCCGGCGCGCAGCCGTGCGGCGCTATTTCGGCGAGGCCGACGCGGAGGCCTGTGGCGATTGCGACAATTGCAGCGAGGGCGCCGGCGAAGGTCATGACGCCAGCGAATGGGCGCGCATGGCCACCGCTGCGGTCAAGCGTACCGGCGAGCGGATCGGCCGGGGGCGGCTGATCGCGCACCTGCGGGGTGAGGCGAAGGACCGGCTCGACGAGCAACTCTCAACGCTTTCGACCTCTGCCATTGGCGCGGCGCTTCCCGCAGCCGGCTGGCGCGCTGTGCTGGACGAACTGGCCTTCACCGGCCTGCTGTGTGAGGCCGGCGACCCGATGCGTCCCGTTCTCGGCCTGGGCGATGGCGACCGGGTTCTGGAGCTGTGGCGCGGGGAGTGCCGGGTCATGCTGCGCAGCGACCCTCAAGGCGGGCGGGCGCGCCGCACGAAAAAGGCTGCAGGCGCGGCGCTGGCGGACCTTTCGCCGCGCGACCGGGAATTGTTCGAAGCCCTGCGCGAATGGCGGCTTGAAACCGCAAAGAGCGATGGTGTGCCACCCTATGTGGTGTTTCATGACCGCACGCTCGCAGCCATTGCCGAGGCGCGCCCTGCTGAACTGGAGACGCTGACCGCGATCTCCGGTGTCGGGGAGAAAAAGACTGAGAGGTTCGGCCAGAGCGTCCTTGACGTGGTGTCAAAGGCCGCCTGAGGTGGGGGGAGCGAGCAGGCTTGCGACGATCGCTTACAACGCCGGCTCGCAAGGGTGCAGCCGCCCGCCGATACGGATGGGCGCGACACGCCTTGCCAGCCCGGTGGCATCATCGGTTTCCAGGAACACACCGCAAAGCGTGCCCTCACCGAGCGCCGGCTCGTAACGCTGGCCCGGCAGCTGGGTTTCGAATCGGTAGATCGAATTTTCCTTCTTCATGCCGATCACACTGTCATAATCGCCGCACATGCCGGCATCGCTCTGATAGCCAGTGCCCTTCTCCAGCACCATCGTGTCGGCGGTCGGCACATGGGTGTGCGAGCCGACCACAAGGCTTGCACGTCCGTCACAGAAATGGCCCATGGCCATCTTTTCCGACGTCGCCTCGCAATGGATATCCACGATCACGGCGTCACTGACCCGGCCAAGCGGAAACTCTTCCAGGGCATCATCGGCATGGGCGAACGGACATTCGAGATTGTCACGCATGAAGACATTGCCCTGGACCTGCACGACGCCCACACGGCGGCCATCGGCGAGTTCGAACAGGTGCGATCCGCGTCCGGGCGCGCTGGCGCGGGCAGGAAAATTGCGCGGGCGAAGGATGCGCGGCTCACGCTCTATATGCACGAGCATCTCGCGCTGGTCCCAGGCATGATCGCCAAGTGTCAGGCAATCGGCCCCGGCATCGAAGAAGTCCTGCGCAATGGCTTCGGTCAGGCCAAAGCCGCCGGCAGCGTTCTCGGCATTGAGAACCACAAAATCAAGCTCCAGCCTCCGTTTCAGCCCGGGAAGCTGCTCGAGAACCGCCTTCCTGCCGGGCTTGCCGACAATATCACCAAAAAACGCCAATTTCATTGCACTCTATATGACTGGGCTGGCGCAAAAAGCAAAGCGCGCACCCGAATTGCGGGTGCGCGCGGATTGTTTCCTGCCATGTTGATCAGGCGTCTGCCTAGTTTTCGTGCGTCGCCGAAAATCCGAGATATGCCTTGGTCAGCTCGCTGGGATCCTCCATGGCGGCGATGTTTTCTGCCGAAAGCGGCTGCTCGGGCTTGAGCGAGAGGGTGAGCGTTCCCGGCTCCTGCAGGAAGCCCTGGATGGCCGTGACCGCTTCATTGACGATTTCCATGTCGATGCCGGTTTCAGCCGCCATCATGGGCGCCATTGCCGTCATTGCCACGATCTGGGTGCGCAGCTGTGCAGGATCCTCGCCGGACTGGGCCGCAGCGAGGTTGAACAGCCGATCGACAAGCGAATCGTCGGTGAGCTGCATCGTCAAGCCGTGCAGTTTCAGCTTGGAAACCGCCTCCTGCATCATCTGTTCGTCGGGCGCACCGCCATCCATCATGTCTTCGAAATCCATGTTGGCGAAGGATGCCGCATAGGCACTGTAGCCTTCAAGCTTGCCGCCGAAGCGCATCTCGAAGCCATCGGTGAGCTTCATGTAATTGGCGCTTTCGTCAAAGCTGACCGTGTCGGTTTCCGGGTCATAGTCCGACAGGCCTGCGCCCGACAGTTCAATCGTCTCATAGCCGACCATGCCGAGCGCAGCTGCAAGCTCGCTGCCCGGCTCGCCGCCATCTGCGTCGGCAGACAGGGACATCTTGTAGGGTGCGGTGATGTACTTCACCGGCGTGCCTTCGTCATTTCGCTCGATTGATGCGGCCAGGCTGGGCAGGGCAAAACTGACACCACCGGCATCGAATGCGAGATCCGTGACAGCCACGCTGTCATAACCCGGATCCATCGGGTTTTCATAGACAGCCGACATCAGCGCGGCCACCATTTCGTCCTCGTCATCGGCATTGTTGCGGATGGCGTCGACGAAGCTCATATCCGCGCCGACCAAGCTCATCGAGCCGAGCTTCATCTTGAACGCCAGGTCATCGGCAATGCCATCAAGGGCGAGCCCGCTGATCGCGGCGACCGCCATTTTCGTTGCGCCAACGCCGCCCAGTTCGACCGTGTCGAGCGTGAAATTCACGTCGCCGTCACTTTCCTCGATGCGCAGGTCGACATCGTTCAGGCTCCAGCGGTCGAAAGAAAGGTCCTGGCCGGCAGGAAAGGGGCCGGGCTGGCCCTGCCCGTTCAGGCTGGCCACCCAGGCGGCAAGCTGCGGGGAGGGGTTGACGAGTTCCATTCCGCCAATGGTGATTTCACCCTCCGATGTCTCGTCAGGGCCTGGCGTGATCTTGATGTCCGAGAGGCTCAGCATGGCAAAGCTCGCACCGGTCTCTGTCATTTCGAGGCCGTCGAAACTCATCTCGCCAATGGTGAAATTCGTATCCTCGTCCGGAACGCTGAATGTCAGCGTCTCGAAGCTGGCCGCCGCGCCATCCGAGCTGCTGGCGGTAAAGCCGAGGCGTCCGGCGCCGGATGTATCGAGTGACATGGCCGCAAGCGCGTCGGAGGCTTCGGAGGCATCACCCTTGCGCAGCGTGATCTTGCCGAGATCGGCCAGCGCATTTTCCGCGCTCTTGACGGCAGCTTCGCCAGCCCCGGCTATTTCGTCGGCGACGTCGCCATTGTCACTTCCGCCGCACGCGGTAAGCAGCGCCATGGCCGCTGCGCTAAAAAACAGATGTTTCATTCCTTGATCCCCATTTCCGTGGTGAACTCGTGATCTGATCCAAATTTGAGTCGGGTGTATCATGTTTGCAGAGAATGGCCAGAAAATGGCGCTGAAAACAGCAGACGGCAATCACGTGACCGTCCGACTGGAGGTCAATCCGCGAGCCCGCCGGTTGATCCTGCGCCTTGACGAGCGCAAGCGCGAGGCCGTTGCGGTTGCCCCCAATCCCCGCCAGATACCTGCAGCGGCGGCCTTTGCTGCTGAACGTGTCGAGTGGATAGCGCAGCGACTGGCCGCAACGCCGCAGCCTGTCGCTTTCGTGCCGGGCGGCACCGTTCCGCTTCGCGGCGAGCCCTGCCGGCTTAGCCTTGAGGGCGCAGGGCGCAGGGCGCGTCTTGTCACCGAGCCGGAGCTGACTCTGCATGCGCCCGGCGCACCAGAGACCTTTGCCGCGCGGGTGACGCGCTACCTTGCGAAAGCCGCCCTTTCGGACATTTCCGATGCCGTCGAGCGCCATACAGACACGCTGGGCGTCACGATCGCCCGCATCACGGTGAAGGACACGCGCTCGCGCTGGGGTTCGTGCACGCATGACGGGCGGCTGTCATTTTCCTGGCGCCTTGTCTTCGCGCCGCCGGAGGTGCTGGACTATGTCGCCGTTCACGAGGTGGCACACAGGCTGGAAATGAACCACTCGCCGGCCTTCTGGAGCCATGTCGCCCGATGCCGTCCGGACTGGAAGCGGCAGCGTTCCTGGCTGCGTGCCAATGGACCACAGCTGAATGCGATCGGCGGGTGAGCTTGCCGATCACCGGCCCGGCGCCTAGAGACTGGCGCTTGTGCGAACACGCAAACCGGCGAGGCCCCAACGATGCATGACGACCTGCCCCTGTCCATGGATGATGTCAGCGCCGCCGCAAAGGTGATCAGGGGGCAGGTCGAACGCACCCCGATGAGCCACTCGCGCACGCTTTCGAAAATCACCGGCGCGGAAGTCTGGATCAAGTTCGAGAACCTGCAATTCACCGCCAGCTTCAAGGAGCGGGGGGCACTCAACAAGCTGTCCAATCTCACGGATGCGGAAAAATCGGCTGGCGTGGTGGCGATGTCGGCAGGCAATCACGCACAGGGCGTGGCCTATCATGCCCGTCGGCTGGACATCCCGGCGACCATCGTGATGCCGAAGACAACGCCTTTCACCAAGGTCAAGCAGACCCGCGAACATGGCGCACGGGTAATCCTGGAGGGTGACACACTGGTTGAGGCCACCGCCCATGCCTTCATGCTGCGCGACGATGAGGGCTACACCTTCATCCATCCCTATGACGACCCGCTGATTGCCGCTGGACAGGGCACGGTCGGGCTGGAAATGCTTGAGGACGTGCCCGATCTCGACACGCTTGTCATTCCCGTGGGCGGCGGCGGGCTGATCGCCGGGGTCGCCACGGCCGCAAAGGCCATCAAGCCCGAAATCTCGGTGATCGGTGTCGAGGCGGCCATGTATCCGGCCATGTTCGCAGCCTTTCATGGCCGCGAGATGTCGGCTGGCGGGGCGACGATCGCCGAGGGCATTGCCGTCAAGACGCCTGGCGCTATCGGCATGGCTGTCGCACGCGCGCTGGTCGATGAGGTGGTGCTGGCTGAAGAAGAGCATCTCGAACGCGCCATCACCCTTTATGTCGATGTCGAAAAGACCGTGGCTGAAGGTGCTGGCGCAGCGGGACTTGCCGCACTGCTGGCCCATCCGACCCGTTTCTCTGGCCGGCGCGTCGGGCTGGTGCTGTGCGGGGGCAATATCGACCTGCGCCTGCTCGCCTCGGTGCTGACGCGTGCGCTGGTGCGGGAGAACCGGCTGGCGAATATCCGCATTGTCGGTGACGACAAGCCCGGCCTGCTGGCGCTGGTGTCGCGGATCATCGGCGACAATGGCGCCAATATCATCGAGGTTGCCCATAACCGCATCGCACTGGACGTGCCGGCCAAGGGGGCGGAATTCGACATCCTGATCGAGACCCGTGACAGCCAGCATACCCAGGAAGTGATCGAGGCGCTGACGGCGGCCGGATACCCGCCTCGCCCGCTCGCCTGAGCGCGGCGTGTGGGCACCTCTGGCGGGCCACGACATTCCCTGCTAGACGCTCGCGGGAAACTGCAACCGCGCACCTGCCAAGGGACCTGGCCCCATGAAATTCTTCATCGACACTGCCGAGACCGACGCCATCCGGGAACTGGCCGAAACCGGGCTTGTAGACGGGGTGACGACCAATCCGTCCCTGATCGCGAAATCCGGGCGCCCCTTCGCCGAGGTGATCGCCGAAATCTGCGAGATCACGCCCGGCCCGGTGAGTGCGGAAGTCGTGGCCACCGATTTCGAGACGATGGTGTCAGAGGGCCGCAAGCTCGCCGCGATTGCCGGCAATGTCGCCGTGAAGGTGCCGCTGACCTGGGATGGCCTGCGCGCCTGCCGGGCGCTTGCCGATGAAGGCACGGCCGTGAACGTCACCTTGTGCTTCTCGGCCAACCAGGCCCTGCTTGCAGCCCGCGCGGGCGCGACCTTCATCTCGCCCTTCATTGGTCGGCTCGACGACATTCATATCGACGGGATGGACCTCATCGAGGAAATCCGCACGATCTATGACAATTACCTGTTCGACACGCAGATCCTCGCCGCCTCGATCCGCAGCCCGAACCATGTGCGCCTGTCAGCGCTGGCGGGCGCCGATGTCGTCACGCTGCCGCCGAATGTGCTCACGAGCCTTGCCAACCATCCGCTGACCGACAAGGGCCTCGCCGCCTTCCTCGCCGACGCGGAAAAGGCCGGCCTGAAAGTCTGAGGGCGCGCCGGTGAGCGCACTTTGTGCTAAGACTCAGACTTCCGGGCGCTGGATTGCGCCGGACAGGTTCATGAGGATTTCGCCGGCATCGAAATAGCTGGGATCATCCGAGGGCTTGGGACCGCGGCCCATGATGATCTCGGCAGTGGCTTCAAACCGAACGATCTCGCGATAATCGCTCGCCCCGAAACCATAGCCGAACGGATCGTGAAAGCCGGAGCGATGGAAGCCTGGCGCAAAACGGTGGCCATACAATCCGTAGAAACTGTAGCGGGAGTAAAATCCGGAATAATAGGGCGAGCGGCTGTATCCGGTGGAGACGTAACGACTGTCCTGGTCAGTGTCGCGGCGAACCACGCGGAAATGGTCATACCCCTCCTGGCTGGTCAGTTCCGCTGCGCGATAAAGCAGATAGGTTTCCACCGTCTTGCGGTCGGTCAGGCTGTTGCCCGCAAAGCTGACCTGCCAGCGATTGGTCTCCAGCTGCTGGTTGGTGTAACCGCGCG
>CAYXQV010000011.1:0-8552 GCA_964467505.1 uncultured Hyphomonadaceae bacterium
GACCGCCATGTCGATGATGACCGAGCCGGGCCGCATCGTCGCGACCATCTCTTCGGTGACCAGGACCGGCGCGGGCCGGCCAGGGATCAGCGCGGTGGTGATGACGATATCCTGCTTGGCGATATGGCTGGCGGTAAGTTCTGCCTGTTTCTTCTTGTAGTCGTCCGACATTTCCTTGGCATAGCCGCCAGCGGTCTCTGCAGTCTTGAATTCGTCATCCTCGACCGCGATGAATTTTGCGCCCAGAGAGGCGACCTGTTCCTTGGCCGCCGGGCGCACATCGGTGGCACTGACCACCGCGCCGAGCCGCCGGGCCGTGGCGATGGCCTGCAATCCGGCCACACCGGCACCCATCACGAACACCTTGGCGGGCGCGACCGTGCCGGCTGCGGTCATCATCATCGGCATGGCGCGGCCATAAATCTGCGCGCCTTCGATCACCGCGCGATAGCCGGCAAGGTTTGACTGCGAGGACAGCGCGTCGATTGCCTGGGCGCGGGTAATTCGCGGGGCCCATTCCAGCGCAAGGGCTGCCAGCTTCCGGTCATTGAACCCGGCAAGTGCATCCTGGATGTCGAAGGGGTCGAGAAGCCCGACAAGTGCTGCACCTTCCGGGATCATCTCGATTGTGGCCGGTTCCGGGCGGCGTACGCAAAGCACGATGTCGGCACCTTCGCAGGCCGCTTTCGCTGTCTCGGCGATTGTCGCGCCCTTTTCGCCATAGGCACTGTCGCGGAATCCCGCTTCCAGGCCAGCTCCGCTTTGTACGCAGACCTGATGGTCGTCGCCGGTATATTTGGTCACTGTTTCCGGCGTCATCGCGACGCGCGATTCCCCGGAAGCCGACTCTTTGAGAACAGATATTTTCATGGTCACTGTATCTGCGAAAGATCTCAGGCTTTTGCAATGGCAAAATACGACCTTCGTAGAAGATTCTGCCTTCAGGCCGTGAATTCGACGGCCCCGTCAGGATCTGGAGGCGGGGGCTCGCCGGGCGCACCCGTGACAGGCACGAGATGGACAAGGAACAGCTCATCCTCAGTCAGTTCGAGCAGGCTTTCCTGCGCGATCGCGCCATGATTGACCGTGAGGCGATAGCGACCGGGCGAGAGACCATCAAAGGCGAATTGTCCAAAGCTGGCGGCGACCTGCTCGACTGTATCGGCATGCGGATCGTCAAGCGCGGTGAGCGACAGCCATGCCCCTTCGAGCCTGCGCTCGCCGGGGCCGGGCCTTGCGTCGCCATTCGTGTCAACGAACACCGTGCCGCGTATCTGGCCGCTTGCAATGACTGGAATGTCGAGCTGCGTGATCCGCCCGTCCCCGATCGTGGCGCGCAGTGCCGTGTCGTCGCGAACCAGCATGCCGAGGGGCAGGCTGCGTCGGTCGATCCGCAGCGAAAACAGCCCCGTCTTCATGTTCTGGATCGTGTAATAGCCATTCGGATCGACCTGCAGTCCGAGGCGTGTGTTGCGGATGGCCACGCGCACGCCCGGTATGCCCGGCTCATCTTCCTGGCGGACCCCGTCCCGGTTGCGGTCGAAAAAGACCTGGCCCTTCAGCACGCCGCGTCCTTCCAGCGGCAGGTTGTGCTTGCGCGGCGGATTGAACTGGAGACTGCCGCGCAGGCCCAGCGAAAGGCTGCGGCTGTTGCTGAAATTGTCGAAATAGGCTGCTTCCAACTCGACACTGCGATGGACGCGGTACCTGGCCTGCATCGAGGCGAAGAAATCGGTGCGGGCCTTGTCCGGATCGACGGACTGGAGCGCGGAAAGCTGGGCGTTGAGCGACAGGCGTTCACCCAGCGCCTGACCGCTCTGGAACGAGGCGACCCCGCCAAAGCGGAGAGACTGTCCCGCCGCGTCTGCAATACCCGTCGCTGACGGGGCCAGTGTCATCGAGGCCTGTTTGCCAAGCGGGCGATGGATCGAGCGGCCGATAACTGTGGCGACAAGTTGCTGGCGGTCCTGGTCATCGCTCTGCGTGAGGCTGTAATTTGCTTCAAGACGGCCCCAGTCAAACCGGCGCAGGCCGCGCACACGCAGCTGCGTCAGGGCAGTTTCCTCGCCATTGGCCTTGCTCGAAGATCGGCCGAGATCGAAAGCCACATCGGCGCCATTTGCGCCGAGGCGGGCACTTGCCGAGACCGATGCCGCGCGTGTCTGCGTCTGTCCGTTCCTGGTCGCCGACACGCGTGCGCCGCCGGCCGCATGGTGGAGGAAGCCCCAGGCGTCGCGCGCACGCCAGTCCACCGACATGTGCGCGCGCGTTCGCCCTTCACCAGCCTGCGATGTTTCGCTGGCCGTCCGCTCGGAGGCCAGGGCAGGGGGCCCGCCGTCGGTAACCGTGTCGTCCTGTGGCGCGGTTGCGGCAGGTTCGTCCGGGCCGGTTACGGGCGAGAAGGCCGCGCCCTCGTGACTGAAGGATGCCCTGAGGCCCGACGACCTCGAAAGGCGGTAATGGGCATCGATCTGTCCACGAATGTCGATGCCGGACCCGAACAGGCCGAGATCTGCGCTGGCAAAGGCGCCGGCAAGGCCTGCGCGGCCTTCTTCGCCCGCCTCGGTAATGATTTCCTGCTTTGCACTGGCGACCAGCCGCCCGGAGCGCCCGCCCTGGCCGCTCGCATAGGCCAGTGCAATCTCGCGATCCTTGCCTGGGTTGATCAGCCTTGCGCCGATAGCCTGGCCGGCGAAGGTGGGACGTGATGCGCGTTCGCTTATCGCAGTGGAACCCGACACCGGAACGCCTGCCGCGATGGCGATGATCGTGTCGCTGCTGGTGCGCTTGCGCCAGCTTGCCCCGCGGATGCGCGAGACGCCGACCCCGCTCAGTTCGCCAAGGCGCGGTGTCGCATCGCCGAAACTTGCCTGCCAGCCCGAAAGCGACTCGATATCCATCGAAAGCCAACGCGGCTGCAGCTCTTCGGGCGAGCCGAACCCGCCTGCGGTCTCATAACGCGTCACGCTGGTAAATCCGCCCAGCCGGGCATGCAGGGCTGCGGTGTTGGAGCCGCGATTGCTGGCAGAGAAGTCGAGCTTTTCAAGTGTCAGCGGCGTGTCGGCGGCATCATCGGCAACCCGCGCGCCCGGCAGTGCGCCTGTCGCAAGGCGCTCATCGAGACGCACATCAATGCGGTCTGATCCCGGCTCGAGCACGATATGAGTTCCCGTCAGTGTCTCGACAGCGGAAAAGGGCAGAAGCAGCCGGCCGCGTTCGCCATAGCTGATATTGGGGGTGACCCCGCGCGGTTCGCCATTGATCGAGACAAGCCCGGTGGCGAAATCGAGGGTGAACCGCGCCGAGTCCTGAATACGTGTGACAGACACTGTCCCGGCCACTGTATCCTCGGTGACCTCGTGTCCCAATGCCTGCGCGACAGGCCGCAGGGGGATCAGCAGGATGGAGCCGACCGTGCGGGGTGGGTCGTTCAGGAAACCGAGCCTTTCGCCCTCGACAAAAAGGTCGAGATCGAATTGCGGGCGCAGGCGATCATCGAGGGTCAGCACCAGCCGCCCATCCTTCCCCTCAATGACATGGCAGCCGGTCAGCACGGCGATGGCATTGGCCTCCAGCCAGGTGTGCGGCGTCTCGGACGGTGTCCATTCCGGCAGTTTGCCAAGAACCGACTTGCCGGCACGCACCTTGCCGTCGGCGAAATCGATGCTCATGCGCGCACCATCCTGGTAGCGACGGATGATGAGGCGGGTCCCTTCGTGCGAGATCTGCCCGTTCAGCGCCTCGATGATCGGACGGGCATCGATGAGCGTGCGCCCGTTCTCGTCAATCGTCTGGCGCGCGGCGATGTCTTCGCCTTCGACCACCAGTGTGACATGCATGATATTGCCCTGCTCACCGGGCGCAGCCAGCATGTGGGGCGCAGGTGCGTCCTCGCCCGCCTGCGTCTCGGCATGCGCCGGGCAGAGAGGCTGGCCGGAAAGGCCCAGCATGGCAGCGCAGGCGACTGCCGCATATGCAAGCTTGCGAAACATGGATCAGGCAGGACGAGGCCCGTCAGGGCCGGTCTGCGTGGCTTCAGTCTTCGCAGGTCGCGCTTGCCTGGAAACGCGCGCACGCTCCGTTGCGGCAATCGATACGCTCGACATCCGTGAATTCCTGCCGGCCGCCGCGCGTCGGGTTGTAGACCGTGATGCGAGGAGAAACAGGGTCGGTTTCGAGCCGGAAGGTCTGGTCCAGGACCGCCATCATGCGGCCGACGGACACCATTTCGCTGGTCCGCGAGACCCAGCCGGACCCCTCGCGGCTGGCCGGCTCGAGCGCGCGCAGGCAAGCGCCCGTCATCCACAATTGCCCGGTATCTTCATCCAGCAGGAAACCGTCCCGGCTGTCTTCGAGGCCGATCCATATTCCGGCATCAGCCGGCTCGGCGCTCGCGCTCAGCAGGGCGAGGCTGGCAAGCCCGGCACTGGTAGCTGTCATCACCATCTTCATCACTGTCACCCATATTTTTTTTGTTTGGGTACAGATTACTGGACTGTGGTTAATACCGGCTTGAAATATATGCAGTGACGAACATTTCGCACGCTGTTTGTTTTGAAATTCCAGAGCTGCGGCAAAGGCTGCTTGAAAGCAGCAGGAATTTCACTTCAGGCACGCGCATCGAGGCTGGATTGGAAATGCGAACCCATGCCCGGACCCAAGGTTTGGGACGGGCAGTATTTTCAATTTCACCGATCACAAAAGCTCGATGTTCAGCTTCATCGCCTAAGAGCAGATGTTCCGGAATGAAAGCACGCGAACAAGTGCGAGGAGGTGGCAAGGTGGGTTCAGGTCAGGTGTCGGACATCAATGAGCGCTACACGATCGCGTCGATCATTGCGCCGGTGAATGTGCCCCGGCAGGAAGTTGCGCGCATTCGCGCGCGCCAGCTCGACAGCGTCAACCGGCTAGGCGTCCTGGTCGTGCTGACCAACCTTTTGAATGTGGCGCTCGTGCTCGTCCTGCTGGTCGACGGGGGATCGAACGGGTTTCTCAGTCTCTGGGGCAGTGTGGTCTGCCTGGCGTCGGGCATTCACTTCGCACTGGTCGTCCGCTCCAAGGGACATCCGCCCGCAAGGGAAAGGTCGCAGCGCGGCGTCTGGCGCCACGCCTATGGTGCGGTTATTTTCGGCACGCTGTGGGGCGTGTTTCCGCTCATTGCCCTGCCATCAGCCGATACGCTGGACCATCTTGCGATCGTGACGATCTGCGCGGGCGTGATTTTCGGTGCCGCATCGATCTTTTCCCGTCTGCCGCTGTCCGCTTTCGGGTTCATACTGCCGGTGGCTGCCGGCTATATCCTGGCGCTGCAGCTGATGCCGGGGATCGACCGGTTTCACATGTCACTTATCGTGGTCTGCTATACAGCCGTGATCGCGGTCTGCGTGCGCTGGGATTATAATCAGTTCCTGGCACAGAATATAAACGAGGCTGCAGTCGAGGAGCAGAATGCGCTGATCGGCCTTCTGCTGCGCGATTTCGAGGAAAGCACGTCCGACTGGCTCTGGCAGACAGATGAGCGCGGGCGGCTGGAGTCCCTGCCGCTGACGGTCGAGGGTGGCAAGTCCGGCTACACACTGATGTCGCATGGTCGCTCGCTTGCCAGCCTGTTTGCGCGCAGCGAGGCGCGTACCGTCCTGACAACCTGCATGGCCAACAGGCAGGGTTTCCGCGATCTCGCCTTGCAGGTTGAAATCGACGACGAGGAGCGCTGGTGGTCATTGACCGGAAAGCCGATCTATGAGGATGGGCAATTTGCCGGGTTTCGCGGTGTCAGTTCCGATATCACCCAGTCCAAGCAGATCGAGGACAGGATTGCCCATCTTGCCCATTTCGACGGGCTGACCGGCCTGCCCAACCGCGCCACCTTCCAGGAACGCCTGGAGCGGCTTGTGCAATCCCCGATAGCAGGTGGAAGGATGCGTGCGCTGCTGCTGCTCGATCTGGACAATTTCAAATGGGTCAATGATACGCTTGGCCATCCGGCCGGTGACGAGTTGCTGCGCCACCTGGCTGAGAGAATATCGCATTGTTGCGAGGGCACCGACACCGTTTCACGACTGGGCGGGGACGAATTTGCGCTGCTGGTCGAACGGCGCACACCCGCCGAGCTTGGCGAATTCCTTGACGAACTGGTGGAACAGCTCAACCGCCCCTACGAGATTTACGGTTCGACAGCCAGTTGCGGCGCGAGTATTGGCGTGCGCCGGATCGGTGAAAACGACAAGGATCCGCAAACCCTTCTGACCCATGCCGATCTTGCGCTCTACAAGGCCAAGAAGAGCGGCAAGGGTGCCTGGTGCGAGTTCACTGACGATCTCGACGCCAAGGCCCGCACCCGCCGGATGATCGAGTCCGATCTGCACGCCGCCCTC
Source organism: uncultured Hyphomonadaceae bacterium (assembly GCA_964467505.1). Classification (GTDB taxonomy): domain Bacteria; phylum Pseudomonadota; class Alphaproteobacteria; order Caulobacterales; family Hyphomonadaceae; genus UBA5336. The sequence goes on from CAYXQV010000011.1 coordinate 6,375, forward strand.
GCAAACAATGAGCTTTGCCTGAAATTCCAGCCGATTGTCGATGCGCAGACCCATGAACTGCTTTCCTGCGAGACGCTGATGCGCTGGCATCATCCCGAACGCGGCGCTATCATGCCCGGGGAATTTATCGAAACGGCTGAGGATTGCGGACTGATCACGCGGATGGGGGACTGGGTCATCCGCGAGGCGCTTGCACAGGCGCGCCTGATGCCGGCCAATGTCGGTGTCTCGGTGAATATTTCCCCGCTTCAGCTCCACAGCTCAACCCTGGTCAGCACGATCGTCAATGCGCTGGCACGCAACCGCATCGAACCTTCGCGGCTGGACCTTGAAATCACCGAATCGATCCTCCTTGCCGACACGGATTTCGTCCTTGAGCGCCTGGTGCAGCTCAAATCGCTTGGCCTGAAAATCTCGCTGGACGACTTCGGAACGGGCTTTTCCTCGCTCAGCTATCTGCGCAGCTTCCCGTTCGACAAGATCAAGATCGACAAGTCCTTTGTCAGCGACCTGGAAACGAATGAGGACAGCCGTGTGATCACGCGCACGACAATCGGTCTTGCCCATTCACTCGGAAAGCGCTGCACTGCGGAAGGTGTCGAAACAGCTGCCCAGAGCCGGTTCCTTGCCGATCATGGCTGCCACGAGATCCAGGGTTTCCTGATCTCGCGCGCGCAGTCCATCGAAGAGCTGGCAAAGCTGTTTGACGGCTTCGGCTCGCAGGCCAGCCAAGAGGCCGGGGCGCGCACTGCCAGGCTGGCGCATATCGGCGAGAGCAGGTCGCTTCGCGGTCAGCGAAAGGCGCGTCATTCGGCCTGAGGCTCAGTTCGCGGCGCGCGCGGGGTTAACCATCGCGCCAGCGTCTTGCCATGCCGATTTCGGCCAGCGGCGATGCTGCCAGAACCACTGGCCCGGATTTTCACGCACGCGGGCCTCAAGAAAGCGGCAGATCCGGCCAACGGTTTCGGCAAGGTCGGCAGTGGCGTCGCCCGTGCGCGCGATTTCGATCGGATCATGGATTGTCACGCGGAACCGTGCCGGCCCGGTGCGCACGGTCGAGACCGGCACGATCGGCACATCATATTTCATCGCGAGGCGTGTCGGGCCGGGTGCGGTCATGGCCTCATGACCGAAAAACGGCACACCGATCCCTTCATTGAATTTCTGGTCATTCAGCAGGGCCACGCACCGCCCATCGTGCAGCGCGCGCATCATCTCGCGCGTGCCAAGACCCTTGGGCGTGAGCACGCCAATCCCGTAATCGCGGCGCAGCTGGTTGATCCGCCGGTCGATATGCGGGTTGTTGAGGGCACGGTAGGTCACAAGGCAGTCGAGCGGGCGCCGGCAGATGACCGCGGCCATCACTTCCCAATTGGCAAAATGACCGGAGACAAGCACGCCGCCGCGCGCGCTTTCGCGCAGGGCATCGAGCTTTTCCGCGCCGATCACTTCGACACGGTCGCCGCGATAGGGATGTATCTTCGCCAAGTGTGGCAGTTCGCCGGCCGTGCGTCCGACATTTTCCCAGGCATCGAGCGCGACTGCCCGGCGTCGGTCCTCGTCCCAGTCGGGAAAGGCGAGCCTGAGGTTACGCAATGTCGTCTTGTGCTGGGAAAGGCGCGGGCCAAGCCAGCGCATGAGCTGGCCGACGAAATTCGACGCACGGTCCGCGCCGAGCAGTTTCATTGGCGTCCAGTAGACCAGGTCCCAGGCAACCGCTTCCAGCCGCCAGGCCAGGCGCTGACGAAATGTGGCCCGCGTGTCGATGTCCTTCGGGCGGACATAGGCATTGTGCGAAATGCTCATGGTCGAAGGGCTTCCCGATCAGCAAATGGCGCCAGCAGCCTGCCGAGCGCTTCATCGGGTTCGAAACATGCTTCGACCGGCCAGGCAAGCACCCGCGCGCGCACGCTCATAGGCAGGCGGACATGATCCTTCTGCGTCGTGATGAGACGCGCGCCGCGTTCGCCTGCCAGGCGTGTCAGCCAGTCGATCTCGGATGGCGCATAGCGATGATGGTCGGGGTACGGGACCGTCTCGGACAATCGCGCGCCAGCCGCAGCCAGGCCGTCGAAGAATTTCTGCGGTCGCCCGATCCCGGCAAAGGCGACAAGCGGGCCTTCCGGAACCGCTTCAGTCGGCTCAAGGCGGGCGCGCAAGGCCGGTCGCCCGGCGGCT